>JASJEK010000047.1 GCA_030064915.1 Xenococcaceae cyanobacterium MO_234.B1 | reverse complement strand
AAGATCCTAGTGAAGATTTCCGAGAACACTCTTCAGCTAGAGACAGTGTAATTGCCGACTTTAATGGCGATGGCTATAACGACTTTTTCTTAGTTCGCTCTTTAGCCAAAACTACAGTTAACCCCAGTGTCTATCAAGGCTCTAATGAAAATGTAGTTTCTGCGGATTTAATCTTAAGAGAACCTGGAACAGAAATCGGCTACAGTTTCCAAACTGCATCTAACGCTCAACTTGCGGTCGATTTCTTTGACCTTAATGGTTTACAGGTAGAACTAGATCCCAAGACCGAAATCTTTATCGGTGCGGAAGGTCGCTCCGTTACTTATGAAGAACTAGAAGCTTTTGTTACTCTCAATTCTAAAACTACCCAGGCTGCTGTTTCCAATGATCGTCTTTCCACTGAAGAACTTGACCAAGTAGCTGCTTTCTTACTATCTGCTGATAGCGAAGGTGTTGAAGGTATTAAAGCAGACCGTTCTGCTAGAGGTGCTTATATCGGTTTAGTTAATGGTGTTTGGCAAATCAGAATCAACTCCGACGAATCTGAGAGCATTCGTTCTGCTGTAGAATCTACTGAAGCGATTACTAACTTACAATCTATTGGTTTTATTAACACCAATCCTGCTAATAACGCTTTAAGCGACCAACTTTGGTTATACGATAAAAATACAGGGGAATTTGTTGAAACTTCTGAATCTGCTGGTTTAGGTGTTCCTACCCTCGCGCAAAATGTAGTATCTGGCGACTTCGATAACGACAAAGACATCGATTTATACCTTGTCAATTCCTACACTTCTTTCGACCAAGGTAACATTCTCTATGAAAACCAAGGAGATGGTACTTTCAAAACTGTTTATCAAGCAGGTGGTGCAGCAGGAACAAGTTTAAACTTCGGTTGGTTAGACTTTGAAGTTGGTGCCCGCGCTGCTGTAGCAGATTATGATGGAGACGGTACTTTAGATATTTTCCTCGGTTCTACTGTTGGTAGATCACCTCGTAAAACTTATCTAGCAACTCCTTCTCAGTTATTTAAAGGAGAAAGTAGTGGTAATAACTGGATTGAAATCAATCTTGAAGGTACTCAGTCTAACCGCGATGCAATTGGCGCACAAGTAAGAGTTACCTCTGGCGGAACAACTCAACTCAGAGAACAAAATGGTGGTACTCATCACTTTGCCCAAAACTCCCAAGTTCTCCACTTTGGTCTAGCCCAAGATGAGATTATTGATCGGATCGAAATTACATGGCCCTCTGGTGAGGTTCAAGTTCTCGAAAATGTTTCTGTTAACCAAATCCTAACTATTACTGAGCCATTTGAAAAATTTGCTGATAATTCTAATGGTGCTAATCAAATCATTGGTGAAGCTGGAGATGACAATATCAATGGTGAAGCTGGGAATGATAGTATTATCGGTGGTGATGGTGCAGATTCATTAATTGGTGGTGCTGGCAACGATACCATCAATGGTGAAACTGGCAATGACACCCTAAGCGGTGGTACTGGTAATGATAGCTTGCTCGGTGGGGATAATGATGATGTCCTCAATGGAAATGAAGGTGATGATACCTTAGAAGGAAATGATGGAAACGACCAACTTAATGGTGGTGAAGGGTTTGACTACTTAGTAGGAGGTGCAGAAACAGATACCATCAATGGGGATGCTGGAGATGACCTCATTGAAGGGGGTGATGGTCAAGATAATTTAAGTGGTGGTGAAGGCAATGACACTATTGATGGTGGTAGTGATAGTGATGAGATCTTTGGAGATGACGTTAACGATTCTCTCGTCGGTGAAAACGACTCCCTTGCCAATGAAGACGACTCCCTCGTAGAGGAAAACGAATCTCTTGTAGATGAAGATGACTCCCTCGTAGATGAAGACGAATCTCTTGTAGATGAAAACGACTCTCTCGCCGGTGGAAACGACTCCCTCATCGGTGGAGAAGGAAATGATACTCTCTGGGGTGGTATTGGTAAAGATACAATAGACGGTGGAGAAGGAAATGACTCTTTAGAAGGTCAACAAGGAAGTGACTTACTTGTGGGTGGAAGAGACAATGATACCCTTACAGGTGGAGAAGGTGCAGATACTTTGATCGGTGATGAGTATGACTCCCTCGTCGAGGCAGAAGATACTTTATCTGGTGAAGCAGGGAAAGACTTGCCCCCAGCAGAAGAAGGTGCTGTACCTGCTGAAGAAGGGAAAGACTTGCCCCCAGCAGAAGAAGGTGCTGTACCTGCTGAAGAAGGGAATGGCTTGCCCCCAGCAGAAGAAAGTGCTGTACCTGCTGAAGAAGGGGATGGCTCGTCCGTAGCAGAAGAAGATACTTTATCTGGTGAAGAAGGGAATGACTTACCCGCCGGTGGAGATGATTCTTTATTTGGTGATGATGGAAGTGACTTGATCATCGGTGGAGAAGGAAATGATACTCTACGGGGTGGCAACGGAAATGATACTCTGATGGGTGGCAACGGTAGCGATCTCATTTTAGAAGAGGGCGATTTAAACTTTACCCTCACTCGCGACCAAGATACTGGTGATGGCCTATTAATAAAATCCGCAGAATTAATAGACTTAGACTCAATAGACTTGCAATCCCCAGAAATTGACGTTGATACTTTTAGCGAAATTGAATCAGCAAAAATAGTTGGTGGTGGTAAAGCCAATGTCCTTAATGCTGAAGATGCTAATATCAGCGTTATTCTAGAAGGTGGCGGTGGAAACGACGAGCTAATCGGTGGTTCTGGTGATGATGAGTTGAAAGGCGATGTTGGAAAGGACATCCTAACTGGTGGTGTTGGTAATGATATTTTAGACGGAGGCAACGATGCCGACATTTTAACTGGTGGTGATAATGCCGACATTTTAAATGGAGGTGATGGTGCCGACAATTTAACTGGTGGTGATGGACCTGATATTTTAACTGGTGGTGATGGACCTGATATTTTAACTGGTGGTGCTGATGCCGATAAATTTATCTACACTGCCCTTAACCAGGGAGTCGATACCATTACAGACTTTACTCCCGGAGAAGATGTCTTAGTCTTTTCTGCTGAAGCCTTTGGTGGTGGCTTAACACCAGGGGTTCTCGATGAAAATCAATTTTTTGTCATTGGTAATGGTGGTGCTCAGGATACTGATGTCAGATTCTTGTACAATCTTAGCAATGGTAGATTTTTGTACGATGCCGATGGTGCAGGGGGTAGCGCACCCAAACCCATTGCAACGCTAGAGGGTATGCCTTCAAATTTAGAATTCACCGATATTGAAATTATTGATTAGGCATTAATTTAACCCAAATGTCAGCCTCGTCCCTAACTCCTATAAGTTAGAGATGGGGCTTCACCCCTATATAATCTGTGCGACTCGTTTCTACTCACATATTATAATAGTACATAAATACTGCAAAAAAGTTGTTAGGTATTAGATAAAGGTATTAGATTAGAGATTTTTTAGCTATTTTCAAGGTTGAGACAATAATTAAAAGTATTTTTAGCATAAAAACTCAAATTTAATTCTTTTTTCTTGACCTAACACCGTTTACCCTAAAAAATGAGATATTTTCAGCAAGGTGCAAAATCTCAGTTCTACGAAACTTTCGTAAGAAAGAAAGAATTCAAGCACTTTATTGGATTAAAACGTTCCCTGGCTGAAAGTATTGGACATTTAAGTAGCCAGGAGTAGAAAAGCTCATGTATGTAACAAATTATGAAGGGACTAACTTGACAATGTTAAGTAATATCTAATATTTGTAGTTTATTATCTTGCCATTCTAAACAACATAAACCACTTGCACCAGATACCCAACCAAAGTCAACCCCAATGAATTTCATTAGATAAAAGGAAGGCGCGAGTTGCCCCTACAAGTATGTTAAACTGAGACAGTCTTCTTCTCAGATTGACTAGCAATAATCGCTAACATAAACCACCACAAAGTATTAATCGGGGGACGATACCAAACTGTATCTACCATGCCATGAACCACCAATCCTACTACAGCAGCGATCGCACCGACAACCCATAAACCTTGAATTCCCCGTGATTCTCGTAAACGATTTACTTGGGTAATACCATGATTGATTGTGACTATAATTAACCACAAAAAACAACTAAATCCAATGTAACCCATCTCCACAATATGTTCTAAAAAGATGGAATAGGCACTCAAAGCAGGATAGAGAGGATCCATGTAGCGAGGATAAACAGCATTAAAAGCTTCGTTTCCTGGACCAATTCCCGTTAAGGGATAGTCTGCAATAATTTTAAACACGGCTTCCCAGACATTAATGCGAAAATTATTACTGCTATCTTCCCGTCCTGCAAAAATACTCAAGAAACGCAACCTAATCGACTCTACTCCTAAAATTGCTACCAAGCACATACCACCCAGACAGCCAAAAACTAACGGTAAGAGCCAAATTTGCCAAAACCGAGGTAAATATTCCCGCCACCAAAAATAGAGTAAGATAAACATCGCAAAAATCAAAGCGAATGTGGCTAACCAAGCACCTCTACTATCGGTAAAGAATAGACAAGCAGTATTAATTCCCAACATGGTGACAGCAAGAAACTTTTGTATCCAACTGCGCCAAATAAAAATCGCAACTAGACTTAGTGCGATCGCTGGTAACAAATACCCTCCCAGTAAATTGGGATTGCCCAAATAACTATAAACTCTCGTATCATTAGCCAAAACTGAGTTAGGGTCATTCCAGGTAGCTAACTGTTCCACCCCTAGATACTGTTGTCTGACTCCATAACTGCTAACAATTAAAGCTATTAATAAAAAACTGCTAATCACCCAATTACAGAGACGGGGCGATCGCAATACCCTAGCACCTAAAGTAAATAAGCTTAAATAAAGAGTCAACTTGATCCAACCAGACACAGCGTCTGCTTTAACTGGGGATAAAGCTGTTGCCATAGTAGCAATAAACCAATAAATCAAAACCGATATATGAATCGGAGTTAAACCAAAAGGTTTATTTTCCGAGACTGTAACAATAATCCAGTAACCTGTTACCGCCATCAGAAGCACTCCTATCAGGCTCGTAGAGACAAAAGGAGCGAGCATTAAAACCAAGCTCAATAAACAAGCCCCAATTGCTTCTGACCATTGAAGTAACCAACTTGCTTCACGCCAAATCGAAAACCATTTGACTTTGCGGTAGAGATAGCTGCTATTAAACAGGCGATCGCAATCTAACTGAGCTAAAACAAGATGTTTCCAAAGGGATATCATGATGTTAGGAGCAAAACTCATTATCAATCACCAGAGGATTGACAAGGCTCATTTTATCCTACATCTTCTGGTTGCGGGATTTTAGGTAGTTGTAAAATATAACGATAACCAGACTCAGAAGAACCTTGAACAATAACTTTTCCGCGATGCAGTTCCGTTAGATGACAGCAAAATAAAAGTCCTAAAACATCCCGAGACACCTTATCTGTCGGTTTAGCTTCAGGATTATTTTCTCCATTGATTACTGCCATCAAAGCAGATGAAGTTAGGACCCGATTACTCAGTAAGACATCACTCCCCCCGAAACCCATAGAATCTTGTACCTGAGATTCTGCAATCTCTAAAGCTCTAGTCACCGATTGAGAACAAAATTCTACTTGAGGCAAACCATCTCCTAACCAAGGATGATAAAGCCAGACCGCAATATTTAAAGCTTGGTGACGACGGGAAACATGAATACGCACATCTCCCCCAGATTCAGACATCTCTAAGACACTTATAATTAAGTAATAAACAGCTTGTTTAATTTTATCTTTGTCCAGTGACCAAATACGATTTCCTGGCTCTACAGAGAGACGCAGGGTTTGTTGATGCTGTTTAGCAATGTCTGTCAGACTATTGATTACTTGTTGACAAAGCATTTCCGTATCAACAGAAGATATTTTGAGCTCCGTATCCTGTTCTCCCAAAACTCCTAAATTGACAATTTCATCAACTAGAGAGATTAAGTTTTGACCGCTATCGTGAATAATCTCTAAATATTCTCTTTGTTTGGTAGTCAAAGGACCATAAACTTCCCGCCTCAGAACACTAGCCATCCCAATAACAGAAGTAAGGGGGGTTCTCAACTCTTGGGTTAGCTGTGCTAAAAGTTTCACTTTAATGAGATTTGTGGAATTTTTGCTATCAGCAGTTTTGGTCTGATTTTTGTCTAGGTTAGTTGTAGGATTTGACCACTCAGGAGACTGATAACTAGGAGTCGGAAAACTAATGACCGAATCGGTTGCTGCTTGCTGGTTGTGGTGTTTCAGAGCGTGATCTCGCTCAAATTCCCGCAGACACCATCGAGCCGTTAAAGCCAAGAAATCTATATCCTTAGCACTAAACTGCCGTGATTCTAAATCCATAACTTCGAGTGTTCCGATACAGACACCGTCAGAGCTAATGAGAGGAACACCCAGATAAGACCTAATACCGTAATGTTGAGTCAGACTACTAATAGTAAATGCCTTATTAGAAAAAGTATTTTCTATCGCCAAGGGCTGTTCACTATCTATAACATAAGCACTAAAAGATTCTTCTAGAGGTATTCTGCGGTAAGATGCTAGTTGATTCATCAGACCTACTGAAGATAAACCAAAGGCAGATTTAAACCACAATTCTTTTTTTACTGCTAGGGCAAGAATGCAAATCGGTGCTTCGACAAAACTCGAAGCTGTTTGAGTTGCTTCTTCAAAGACGGGGATACTTTCTGATGCCAATAAGCCCAGACCGCTAAGAATTTTTAGCCTTTTTTGTTCCCTGGCAGAAGGGGTTAAACCATCTAAACGGCAAAAGAGTCTGTTTCTTGGTTTGTTCATATTGGGGACTCTGATCCCTAAATCTACTGCTTGCACTTGTATCACTGAATCTTAATCGAGGTTATTGTATTTGTCTTTGGGAGCATATTTTTTAGCTATGGTTTTTCTCTTGGGGGTAATATACATAGATATTGGAAAATTGTGACAAGAGAAAAAATTGTTAACGCCTCCCTCAGCTTGTTATCTCTAAAGTTCCCGAAAAAGCTTCTGAACGAACATTTTAAGTATAGATTCTAAGTTTGTGTGGAACAAAAAAAAATATTTCCTTTAATTTTGCAATCCCTAACTATATATTATTTAACAGTTACTCACAATGAAACCCTCAAAAATTAACTCACAGAACTTTTTTCAGTTTGAAACGGATTTTATCGAGTCTCTAAATTGTATTCCAATGGTAGTAAGAATGAAATTAGATACTTGCGGAGTCAAACTCAAATTAACTCATTGGCATCAATTCAGCCAAGAGGAACGAATGGATTTAGTAAATATGCCTTGTTCTAGTACCGAAGAAGCTCAGAGATATCAAGAATTTCTGCAAAATCTCGTTCAAGCTAAAACAGGAAGTTTTGCAGGAGAACTTAGTGTTCCTCCCCGTCCTCCTTGGTTGGATGCTGTTAATATTCCTGATAATGTACAACAAAAAGCTGGGGAGTTTGATGTGAGTATTTCCCAACAGCAATGGTCTGCTCTTACTCCTTTACAACGTTTTGCTTTAATTAAGCTGAGTCGTCCCAGTCATGAGAATAAAAATTTTTTACCTGCCCTGAAAGAATTTAATTTACACAAATAAATATAAATAATGATGTGAGGAAAAATGTGATGTTAGATAATTTCCAAATTTATGATTGTGATCTAGATACTGTCGCTTTAGAGCATTATCTGGCAGCAGATGCAGTAGCCATAGATACGGAAACTATGGGTTTAGTTTTAGGACGCGATCGCTTATGTTTAGTACAATTATGTGATGCTCAGGACTATGTTACAGCAATTCGGATCGAAAAAGGACAAACTACAGCCCCCAACTTAACCAAATTACTTCAAGCTTCAGATGTTACTAAAGTTTTTCATTTTGCTCGTTTTGACGTAGCTCAATTTCTCTATACTTTTGGAGTGGAAACTACTCCGATTTTTTGTACCAAAATCGCTAGTAAACTGGCTCGTACCTATACTTCTAATCATGGGTTAAAAAGTTTGGTTGGGGAGTTAATGGGCATAGAGTTGGATAAAAAGGCTCAAAGTTCTGACTGGGGAAATATTGATAGTCTTTCGGAAGAGCAATTGAGCTATGCAGCTAATGATGTACGCTATCTTTTACCAGTTAGGGAAAAATTAATTGCCATGTTGAAAAGGGAAGAGCGTTGGGAATTAGTGCAACAGTGTTTTCAAGTTCTTCCTGTATTAATTAATTTGGATATTCTTCAATACAGTGATATTTTTCAGCATTAAAAGTATCAATCCTCTTCCTTCTAGGGAGAGGTAATTATCAATTATCAATTATTGAAAAAGTTTCCATAGCTTGAGCAATAGCTTGAGCAATAAAAGGAAGTAACTCTTTATTGGGGGGATGATTTTTTCCTTCAGTGAAGACTACTAATAGATAAGGTTGTCGCCCAGGAATTTCGATATAAGCAGCATCATGGCGTACTTGGGATGTCCAGCCAGCTTTTGACCAAATTTGGGCATTTGCTGGTAAACCTGACCCTAAAAACCCTGTAATTTGATTTTCTTCCCCTTCATTATCAGCTAAAGCTTCAGGATTAAGATTGCGTTTTAGAAGTTGCATCATTTGAGTAGAGCGATCGCTGGAAACGGCAACTCCCCCAATAATACTGTGTAATAGTCTTGCTACCCCATCGGTAGTTAACATATTACGATTTTCCATCAATTCCCCCAAGAAAGCCCTTTCTCTACCATAAGCTCCTTCATTCCAGGGTTTTTGATTAACATTAATCGTTTCCAATTCTTGCCAACCCAGAGATTTAAAGTAACGATTGACAATATTCCTTTGTTGTTTCCAGGTATTAAAAGGTCCTTCTGGTAATTCGGGGCCACTAGTGGTACCTGTTAAGACATCTACAATTAAACTTGTAGCATCATTACTAGAGTCTGCGATCGCATCTCTAATGGCTCTTTGTAACTCTGGAGAATCCCCCACCATTTCTTTCTCTAACCATTCGTGAATCGCTACCAGGTAAAATAGTTTCACAATACTAGCAGGATAAATCCGCTCTACACCTCGATAACTAAACCCTCTGACTTCGTATTGCCAAAATTCTTCTGGAGACAAAGCACCGCCAGTATTGACAATTACAGGAGAGTCATAGACTATCCAAGTTAGGGCAATTTGATCTCTTGTCAGAAAAGGGAACTTTTGCCATGTGGTTTCTAAAATTTGCTGGGCAATGTCACTCAATTGCTTATCTTGACGGAAAAATACCATAAAATCAGTAATCAGTAATCAATAATCAGTAATCAGTTAGCAATATTCGATCCCTTCGATCCCTAGGAGCAACAAATTTTATAAGTAGGTGGACAAAATTATTTGTATATTTACTACTCAGTTATATCCCTTTTGCCCCTTGTCCAGCTTCGGATACTGTTGAGCAACTTAACATTGAAGCTTGGAATGCTATAAATACGTTAGACCTTCAAACGATTTGATTAGCTTTGACTTCTCTTTTGTAAAGTTCGTCAACAGTATCAGCTTCGGGGACTTTTCCGAGTCGATCTGTGAGTCTCTACCATCTGATTGTTTTGTTGGCGGAAGGGGGCTTGTATTTCTGGTTTGTCGGGTTGATGCCCCAAGTTTCTGTTGTTTGAAGTCCCCCGAGGCGCCCCTTGCGCTGCCTCTTGTACCTTCACAATCATATTAAATTAATTCTGTCCAGGTACTTACCCTATGAGTTTGATAACCGCTACAGATCTTATCTTTTAGCGTAAACTATAGTAAACAAGAAATCTCCCCCATAAATCTAAAACTTTAATGGAAACCGCAAATTTGAAATCTATCCCATCAGAAGAAAAATTTCAAGATACAGCTAACAAGGTGATTAGACATGGCGAACCAAGTTCGCCGTCCCTCACCGTCCAACCTTCTCAGAGTCACAAAACATTAGAACTGCAATCTTCCCTAAAATGGAGTTTCTGGACAGTATTTAGTTCTACATTTATCACCATATTTTTTGCCGAAATGGGAGATAAAACTCAATTAGTAACTTTATTAATGAGTGCCGAGTCTCAATCTCCTGGGATAGTTTTTCTCGGTGCAGCTATGGCTTTAATTAGCACTAGTTTACTTGGGGTAATCATTGGCTATTGGCTATCGAAAAAGCTCTCTCCTAAAACTCTCGATTTGACAGTAGCAATCTTATTATTATTTATTACAGGATGGCTGATGTCTGATGTCATTTGCTAAGTATTTTAGAAATTAACATAATTAATTAAAATCATGGATTTACAACTTTTAGGGCTGAGTTTTATTACAGTATTTTTAGCAGAGATTGGAGATAAAAGTCAGTTAGCTGCGATCGCATTAGGGGGAAGTTCTAAATATCCTCGCGCTGTATTTTTGGGTTCAACCGTGGCTTTGGTTTTAGCCAGTTTTTTGGGAGTAATTGCTGGTGGTGGAGTTGCCCAATTTCTTCCTGAAAAAATCCTTAAAGCGATCGCAGCTATTGGTTTTGCTATCATGGCTTTAAGATTAGTTTGGTGTTCAGAATCAGAATAAGTAAGTAGCTTTTTATCGTTTCACCTATCTAGGCTCTCTAGTACTTTGTCAAGATTGATTTGAGGGATGCTCTCCCCCTGCTTCCTCTGCCGGAGGTGGGGCGATTTTAAATTATCTGTCTGTGGAACTGGCACAGTTTATTTGTTGGAATATTTCCCCCCTTAGAGTCCCTGCTTCCCCTGCTTGCCCAACCCATCATTTCAAAATTGACAGACTACTAGAGGTTGTCTTTCTTAATATCTTGATAAGCCTATGCAGATTAATATGACATTGAGCAGTATTGCTGGATTGTTCGGGACCATGACTATTCTGGCTATGATTCCCAGCCCCAGTGTCTTTGCTGTTGTAGCAAGATCAATTGCATCTGGATTTACTCATGGTCTTATCACCGTCATAGGAATAGTAGTTGGTGATTTTGTATTCATAATATTAGCCATTTGTGGTTTATCAGCTATTGCTGAAACAATGGATAGTTTATTGATACTGATTAAATACCTTGGTGCTGCTTATCTTATATGGTTAGGAATAGAATTATGGAAATCAAAATCAAAGACTGTAGAGGTTGAGGCAATTAGAGAATCATCTTGGTTGTCTAATTTCCTGACTGGGTTGTTTATTACTTTAGGAGATCAAAAAGCAATCTTATTTTATCTAGGTTTTTTTCCTGCTTTTCTTGAGTTGTCTAGTGTATCTATTGTGGACACAAGCATTGTTCTGGTAATTGCTACGATAGCTGTAGGTGGGGTAAAGCTTGGTTATGCATATCTGGCGGATAAGGCTAGATCACTTTTTCAAAGCTCTAAGGCAAAGAGAGGAATGAATATTACCGCAGGTATTGTAATGATTAGTACTGGCATTTTTTTAGTGGCGAAGACTTAACAAAGCACGAACATTTTCTAACACGATGAATTTTAGATTAATTTTTATACTTGTATTGTCTAGCTTTGGATGTTCTAATTTAGCTTTAGGACATCCCCTAGGTGATAGAGAATTTAATGAATTAGAACAGTTATTAATTAATTATGATTTTGCAATTCGCTATGAAATACCCCCCTATGAAAATAAAAGAGGGTTTAAACCTTATGGGTTATTAAATAGTAGAAGTAAAACTATTTGGATTAATCCTGTAGTGTTCGATTTAGGAAATGCTAAACCTACTCTAATTCATGAAGCAGTACACGCTAGCCAAACTTGTGCGGGAAATGGAGAGATTAAATTACTTAATTTGGCAATTGAACCGCCTCAAATGACCCGTCCTTATTTTATGTATTATCATGGTTACCGCCGAGAAATTGAAGCCCAAGCTTATGCTATACAGGCTCAACCAGATAGTTTAGCAATAGTTATAGAATTATTGAAAAAGTATTGTCAATAAGCTTTTATTCCAGAGTACAGTTTATATTTTGTAAATTAAGTTTGGTCAAATTGACTCGGAAGCTGATTTGAAGAGGAAAGAGCCATGCTTGTTCAACCTCAATCTCAAACTTATACCCTCGATGAAGGAGTGAATTTTGAGTTAGGTGACTAAATTCAGAGTAAATCCCTGATAAGTTAACCACTACAACTTTCAGTAACTAACCAAGTAGGCAGGTAATTAAACTAGCCTACTTTTAAATTTCAGGGATTCAAATACGCTGTTGATGAAGACACTTACAAGCTTTCAGAACTAGAAAGACTGAAAGCTAGAAATAAATATCTAGAAGCAGAAAACGAAAAACTACGAACTAAGTTGGCAATGTATGAAGCGATAAAAGATAAAACTTAGCTAATCAATTAGTCAAAACTTAAACCATATCTACTTTGAAACCCGTAGTTTTTCTTCTTCAGGTTCGAGATGTTTTTTGACCCACAGGCGATCTCGCCTCGGCGAGGCACTACATAGATAGGAATATCGGCTCGATCTAAATGCTTGGTTTTTCTAACCCACTTCGTTCCATTCCAAGATTCTTGCCAAGGTCTTTGCTTGACTCCATCCTGATTAGTAATACGGATGACTCTAACTAGCTTATTGCCCTCGCGGTC
>JASJEK010000258.1 GCA_030064915.1 Xenococcaceae cyanobacterium MO_234.B1 | reverse complement strand
TCATGATAATAGTATTCAAGAAATATATAATATTTTAGGTGCAGCAAGTAGTGTACATTTTAATAATACGAATTTTTATGTTGATCCATTCATTGGTGATGATTCAGCAGATGGTTTAACACCTAATACTCCGTTTTTTAGTATATCTAAATTACTTGAAGTTTTAGGTGAAAAACATCTTCCTGAAACGATAACAATAAATATAAGATATTATCCTGATACTTCTTTCGATTTTTCTAGATTAACAACACAAATAAAAGGCAGAGAAAAAGACAATAGACCCAAAATAATCATTACTACAGATGATGTAAGTAATTTTCAAATTTATACTGCTAAGGAATTAATTAGAACTAATCCTGATTATCCTTTATATATTGAATTTAATAATTGTGATTTTGTGGCGGATAAAGATGCTATAGATATTATTAATTGTAACAGTTTTATTAAGTTTGCTTCATCCTGCAATTTTGATGCTAATCCACCTAATACTAATTCGATATTTTATATTGAAAATTCAGAAGTAGAATTCAGGACTTTTAATAATGATTTAATTTTTAATAATACTAATAGCTCGGCTTTAGAATGTGCTGTTAAATTAGTTAATTCAAGGGCCCGGTTTGAACAATGTACAATTAATAATATCAATACTTTTGTAATTGCCCAAAATAATAGTGTAGTAATCAATAGTCTTAATAGTAATACTGTGACCAATGTTACTACACAATATGATATACGTGCTCACAGTAAAATTTTGACTAATAGATATAATTTATTTAATGAACCCGATATTATTATTGATGGAACAAGTACGATAAACAACTTTGTTGTCTTTGATAAAAATTTTACTAATCCGCCTTTAACAGGAAAATTAAATATATTAGTTAATGCCCCAAAAGATTATTATATAAGAGTGACTGGTTATTCAGGATTCTATAACAATTTAGTTTCGGAAATTTATGCAGACAATAATAGTCTAAGTTCTCAAAATAATAAATTAAATAAAGGACAAACTTTAAGTATTGACTTTACAGGAACAACATCAATAGATTATGTAAATTTTCAAATCCAATTACATGATTTTATTTAATTAAATTATTATGTCTTTTGTTAACGGGTTTCCTATCGAAGACTCAATCAAACCTGAATTATATTTAGTAGAACCAGAACAATTATCAGATTTAGTTTATGTTCCTTTACCTAAAACTATTAGTTTATTTTTAGGAGCTTTGTTTTTTGACAATGATGATTATAATAATTTAAACAAAGAAGTTAAATATTTTTTAAATGTTCCTTTTAATTACCAAATTGTCACTGATTATGTAGATAGGAATTTGGCCGTAAATAGTATTCCCTGTTTATTTCAAAAATTTAACCCCTATAACAAACCCTTTGCTAATTTATACAGCGAAAAACTTTTTAATTTTTTCAATCAATTTTCTAATCATTACATTTATGAGATTAATAGTAGAGGGGTAATTGATTTACTTAAATTCGATAATTTGCCGTCTGATTATCTATTAAAGGATTTACCCAGTAATTTTTTAAACGGATATACTTTTGAAGAATTAACGATTAATCTACCTAACAATGGATTAAAAATAGAGGTTAGTTATTATTATGCTGAGTTTAATCCTAATGGTTGGACACCTCAATATGTATATTCTCCTTTAGGAAGCTTATTAATTAATGAAGCCGATAAGGTTATCTTTAGCAGAATTGATAATGATTGTATAGAAGTTCCTAAAACAAGAGCTTGGCTCTTAAATTTTGATTCTCTAATGGCTTTAGGAAATACATTAACTATTAGAGATGATATCTTAGTCGGTTCTCTGGTAATTAATTTTATTGATGAACCTAATTTAGATTTATCTTGGCAACAAGAGTCTAAAGATTTTATTTTAAATCAAATACCAGATTATTATCTTTATGATAATTTAGATAATTTTTTCGCTACTCTTACTAGTGGAATATCAAGTATAGATGAAAGTATTGGACAAGATTTAAAAGTAGCCACCAATATTAATGTTAATTTTACGTTTGGATATTCAACACCTACTGTGTTTACAACTAATTATGTAAACTATTTGCCTTTTGGGGTAGATATTCAGCCTAAACTATTTATCACAGCTAATAATAACAACTGGAACAATACCTATAGTTGGATTAATAATCAGACTGACATCAAAAATTTAATTGAAGTCAAAACACGCTCCGAAAACAATCAAAGTACTAGATTAATTTCAAGTTACGATATTTGGGGCAATTCTTTAGAATATGGTTTTAGCTCTTACAGACGTATTCGAGCTTTAAAATATAGAGAAGATAGATATATCAATATTCCTACAAATCATAGTAACTATTCTAAACCTCCTATAGAACCAGAAACAGGGACTACTTTTATAGGGGTTTATTATAGTTATCAATTAAAGCATTTTACCAACAATTATTTAAGATTATTATTTGATAATATTTCTAATTTGATTAATTTTGGGGTAATTCATGGTGATTTAGAATCCCAATATTATCTAAACAGAACTGGAGTGGTTGAAAATTATATTGTTTCTTACAGTGCTAAGTTTAGTAATTTTGATTATGTAAATAATAGTTTTGACGAAAATGTATCTACTGATGAATATTTTAGGGTTGTTGCTATTACTAACTCTTCTAATTTAAGTAATCAAAGCCTTAATTACATAATTGATATTCAATTAGCAACAACATTAAAATCCTTGCTAATTGATACTTTATCTTATGATTTAGTTATTCAAGCTCATGAGGATTGTTATAAAGTGGCTAATTGTGATTTAGAAGATTTGAAAAAAGATGTTAAGGAAATTCATGCTGCATTAGATGCTGGAAAATTTGCTTATTTAGACGGAAGTACAGAACAGCAAAGAGTATCAAATATTGGTTATTACGTGGAAAGAATAGCTAGAGTACTTGGTATTTCTGTCAATAGTGATGGAAGCATTAGATCGATTAGACAATCGAAAATAATTGAAAAAGGAGACACCATCCCTGCTGGCTGGAATATTGCCCAATGGGGACGGAATAATGGGGAGAATACCCAAGGTCAAGAGGGTGGATTAAGCAGCGAAGAAAGGGATGGTATAGCCTGGGAAGTAAAATCTAATAAGTTCATCACAGATAGTTTTACAGGAGAACCTACAGAAATAGCCCAGGGTGGATATGCTCTAGTTGAAAACATCCCTCAACTGCTTCATTTGATTTTTGAGGACTTAGATCGAGCTTTTGGATTACAAGATGCAGGGGCGAATGTTGTGCCTAGTCCTGATGGAAAGCAGATAGTTAGTTATCAAGGCATAAATACCATGCTTCTAGATATTCTCTATATGCTTTCTATGATGTCTAGAAACACATCAGGGGCGCATATCTGTGGATTAAAGAATCAAGCAATGTTACAAGAAGTTCTAGGAGCTTTGGGGCAACCAGTCGGAGTAAAAGAGATAGAGGTAACTGTTGCTAATGGTCAAAAATTACCTATTCCTGTTCCTGGTACTCTTCCAGGTAATCCGACCTTATCAGATATGTTCATGATCATTTTGCTTAACCTTGGTCTATTGGTAGGTAGCAAAATTGATGTTAAGCCAGAAGAGAAAGATAAGAAAAATAATAGCTAAGGGAATTAGTAATTATGCCTGAGCCGATTTTTGAATTACCTGATATAGAGAAAAAAATTGACTTTGATAAGGCAATAAGGACTAGCTATAGTTTTTTAGCTGATACTATTTGGCGACTCTTAGGGGCAGGTTCTACTGTAAGCGATGAGGAAATCATTAAAAGGCTAAGGGAAAAAGAATGGGGAGATGATCCAAAGGCTAATAACGATTATCAGAATAAGCCTAAGCCAGATATTGAATTCAATGATGAGCCTGAACCCAATCCTGTTTATCAACCTCCTAGAAGAATCTATGACCCAAATGACGATAGGTTTATCAACAATCCGATAAAACCCTCAAGCAATTTAGTAATTCAAGAAACCACCGAAGTTTTAGGGCAATCAGAGACAAAGGTAGTAATAGGGGAATCAATTACTTTAGCTCAAGCCATTGATAATCAAGAATTTGGCCGACTTTTATATAATCCTGTAACTGATAAACCAACTAAAGTTAGACAAGTCGTAGATATAACTTTAGGACAGAAAATAAAAGAATTAAATGATGTTGGTCTAGAGGAGTTTACTAAATATTTAGACGATGATTCTAACCAATCTCTTTTTGATGCCTGTGTGTTAGCCTTGCCTCAAAGCTTAAGAGGATTAGCTGGTGATTTAGGTTTAGTTTTTGGGGCAGAAGTAGTTAGAATTATTGCTTATTATTTTACTTCTGCAAGTATGAATACTTTTATAGGTATTTCTGATAATGTGCCTTTAAACTATGAAGTTGTTTTTGAAGCTCCTGTATATTCTCCTAATAAATTTGTTTTAGATAAAATCAAGATGGCTAAACAAAGAGATATCAATAAATTAATCTTAGGAGATACAGAAGGTAAATTAGTTCGTTGGGAATCTTATCTGTTAGAAGCAGTTCGAGATACTTACGATAAGACAAAATTAGAAGAAGTACCTATAGAAGCCAGAAATTTACCTGAATTACTTAGAAATTTACTAGCTCAATCTTTCAGAAGATTAGGATTAGATGACTACCCCATAGCTGTCCCCAAAAATTTTACACAAGAACCAGAACCAGGGGAATTAGAATCAATAGAAAGCAATCAATCTCTAGTTGACTTTCTACTATGGCAAGTTAAAGCTTTTGATGGAGTATTAGGACAATTCCCAATTAATATCGAGATTGAGGATAACGATTTAATTCAGACAGGGAATCAGCCTTTAGACATCAAGTTACCTAATTTAGCAGAAACCCTAGCAGAATTAACAGGAAAAGTTTTATTAAATGAAGCTTTGGTTAATGCTTTATTAACTATAAGCCTTAAGAATATTGCTGAAACAGGAATGAGTAAACAGACAGCAATTCAGAATTATTATTTACTTACAGCTATTCAAGAATACTTAGGATTTAAAACGACTCAGAAATCTAAAGAGGTAGAATTTACTTTTAATCCTGGTGTAATTTTAGACAAAGAAGAAGACCAGACCTTATCTAAGGCAATAGAAAACTCTCAGATTAAAATTCCTATTGAAGTTAATGATGACGAGGACTCTTTAGAAGAACAGTTAAAGATTTTAATTGAAACTGCCAGAATTACTAAAGCTGTTCATTGGAGAGGATTAAATTTACAAGGAAATGTACCTGAGCAAATTAAATCAATTATTAAAAATGCGGATAGCTTGCTCAAAGATTTGGATATAAATGGCCAAAATAAATTAGAAGAATTTCTAGAGAGCATAGAAAAAGGCTTTTCTGATAAATCAGGAACAATTGACCCCATTAAACCTTTTGGCAGAGAATATAATAGACGACCAAAAGCCAAGGATTTGAATAATAATGAGTAGGCTAATTAGATTATCAACACTCCAATCCAGACAGACAAGAACTGCTATTTTAGCTAATAGTCCTAGACGGAATTATCGAGTAATTGGTCGAGGAACTTCTAACGATGATGGTTTATTAGATAGAGTTGTCAATTTTCTATCTAATGTTTTTGGTAAAGGAGTTAAATTCTTTGGCTGGCTAATAAACGCGACTTTAGGAACTGTATGGGCTTCCTTTACGGGACTGTGGACGTTAATAGTCCAGACATCAAGTTTTATCTATAACTTTAATTGGAACATCACCTCAGAAGAAATAACCCAAAGATTCCAACAATCTAAATTAATACTCTCTGGTTTAGCTGGTGGCACGATTGGGAATTCTTTAGGCTTCTTAGCTTGTGGTGTTGCTCCCAGTGCGGCGATTTTAGCTGTTAACGAGTCATTAGGGTTGTACTTGTTAAAAGAGGTAGGAGAAGAAGCCCTTGATGAGTTTGTAGCTAATGTATCGGTATTAGTAGCAATTAGTTTTAGACTCACTGCCCAAAATATATTTTTTAATTTCTATAAAAATACTCGTCGAGCTATCAAGAAATATGCCGCCGATAACAAAGGCGATAGAAAGAAATTAATCAATACTTTTTACAATGGCAAAATTGCCGATGCTGTAGAGGTTTGGGGAGAGCCTAATTCTAAACCCTGGAGCTTTAGGTTAGCTATTGAAGAGAAGATAGAGACTATTCAAAATCCTATAGTTCAAGAGTTTGTAGAAGAAGCTTATGATGAGTTTCTAGATGCTTGTGTTGAGGCTGGCTATGTAGTAGCTAATAGTTTAGATAATTGGGTATTACAGCAACGACAAGCGCAGCTCTTACAAGAGCAGCAAAATAATTTAATTGAAGTATTACCAGATAGAGAGGCACCAGAAGAGAGATTAATATTTACTGGCAACAATCAACAAGTTAAAAGCCAAATTATTAGCTCTTTAAATACCTTCCAGATGCTAGATAATCGCGATGTTGGTCAAATCATCGGCGAACCTTTATTAGACTCTGTTCGTAAGCCTCCAACTAGTTTAACTCTGAGAATTCTTTTAAGAAGTGTACCTAAACCACCTTGGAAAAACCCAGATGGCTCAATAGCCAAAAAAGTATCAATATCTATTCCAAATGTCAAGAAATCAAAATTAGATTGGTTATTAATAAAAAATGCTCTTGGCGGAATAAACGGTTATCTATGGGGTCGATTTATTGTTGTTGCTAGATTAAATGACGGTAATATGATCAAGCTTTTTGCTGGGAGCGAAGCCGAGGGCAAAAAAATCTTAAATTCGCTGCTTCAGTTAACAGAAGCCGAACTAACAACAGTTAACATAACTGAAGAAACAAAAGAGGGAGCCAGACTAAAATATAAATCTTTATATAAAGAAAGTACTAGAATCTACCCAGCTAATTTAACTATTATTAATCAAAATCAGGTCTTGAAAATAAATGAAGGAATAGCCACGACCAGGGGTATATATAAAAGACGTAGATATTTAATACCTCTCTATCTAGATACCAAACCTGATAATTTTAATTTAATTATTCAAGATTTACTTAGAAAAGATGAGTAATTTTAATTGATATTCTTATCTAAAATATTGTCTATAGCGAGTTAAAATTTCTCGTTCTTTTGCTATTTGTTCCCTCACTTCTGCTTCTGTCATGTTAAGTTCCACGCATAATCTTTCTATTAGTACAGGTCGCGGATTGTATTGGTAGGGATGCCCCCATTTTTTCCTAACCCGTCTCATAGCTCTTTTACTTCTGGTATTGAGGCGATTATAAATTGGTAAGTCCATGCTAAAGTCGGCACTTACTGCCACTATTTCTTTTTGTTCGAGAATTCCCTTGCCAGAGTTAAGTTTCAGCCTCTATAAAGGATTCAGTCTTGTTAATGACAAAGGAGTTCTAATTATGGCTAGTTCTGTTACTTTAGCTTCTACTACTATCGAACAACAATTGATTGAGTTAGTTACTCGTATTCAGGTTTTAGAAAACAATACAGCTAATAATCCCGACGGGCAAAACTTTGTTACTGGTAGCGCCAACTACGATACAGGCGTGTTTAGCGGAACTTTTAATATCCCTTTTACTGTAAGTGTTGATGGTAGTGGCAATCCCATCATTAACGCTACTGCTTATCTTAGCGACTAATAGACTTCTGAAAGAAGTCAGGTAATAGGTAATAGGTATTAGGTATTAGGTATTAGAAGGTAAAAAGTAAAAGATAAAAGGTAAAAGATAAAAAGTATGTCATTCTCAACTTCAAGTCCCAAAGCAATAACTTATCTAAAACACAACCTATTACCTCTTACCTATTACCTATTACCTAACACGACCAAAGTTTATGGGACTTATCCAAGATATCTAAAAAGGAGTTGATTAAATGCCTAGTTACTTGAGAGGCAAAACCAGAGATAATTTAATTGCTGTCAACGTTCATGACGAGGCTAGAAATGTCTATTATGCTTTCAAAACTAAAGATTTAGCTTCGATAAATGGGGTAAGTACAGCCGACATTCAAGCGTTAGGACATCGCGAAATAGATACTTTACCTGATGGCTCTTTATTTTTTTTAAGAGCGCAGACCCCTAAGCCACCAAGAGCCAGAAAGGTAATTAATAAAAATCCTTCTGTCAGCGAGCAAGGCTCAGTATCTACCTATTACGGCTATGGCAGAGAAAAACAGGTACTAGCTCAA
>JASJEK010000257.1 GCA_030064915.1 Xenococcaceae cyanobacterium MO_234.B1 | reverse complement strand
ATTATTTCAAAGTTGACGGACTACTACTAATATTTACTCTTTTGGTTCATTGTTCTGATTGGGAGACGCATTATACAAAGCATCTAACTTTTGACGTGCATCTTCTACGGAAATAGAACGCATTACTAGTAATGGCTCATCAATTCTTCTTCCCTGATTATCTAATAACTCAGGATGCAATTTGCCAGAATCATTAGCTTGATTTCTAAATGCAGAATTATGAGTCGAGGGAGATTGTTTATAGTTTTGAGGATAAATTCTTTGGGGTTCCGTGCTGAGGGTTATTAGACTGCGGACTAAATTAGTCACTGCTAAGACGGCAATAATTGTAAAAGCTAAAATGTAGGCTAAGTGTAACATAAATTGACTCCTCTTTATGGATTTTCTACTAAATGGAAATCTAAAACTAATTTGATACTGTTCTAATAATTACCATGAAGTTGCTTATTGACCAACGCTCACAGATTACTCCGTCGTTTTACGGCGGAGTAATCTGTGACCTCAATTATTGGATTGTCGCCATTTTCTGGTAACATCCCAGCATTCTGCAACTAATTGATGCCAGGGGATAAGCATTTTAAAATCGAGCCCTGTTTCTCCCTCTGTAGCTTTGAATAGCATTTGAGCAGCAGCAACTTGTTGTTGACTATACTTGATTCTCTCTAAAAGTTCTGCTTGCTCTTGTTCTGAATAGAAAGATATTCTTTCTGATTCTAAGAGAGTGCCAGAGCGAGCAAACCAGTATTGGAAATCTTCTAGTAATGGTTCTAGAACCGTTTTTAAAAGGTCTTTCTCTTGGGGTTGCTGAGGGAACATGAATTATAGAATAGTTTATTATCTCAATACTTATATTAGCGTTTTTTACATTACTTAATAAAAAATAGGATTTTTTTAATGTTTGATAAGAACCTTATACCCAAATCTTCAATCTTTTCAGAATCGAGTAGTTCAAATAAACTATCAAAGAGAAAAGTTTCTCAGAATCAACATTGGCAAAAATAATGAATCAAAAAATAGCAGTTAGCACCTAACTTATCTGAACTTAACTTAAGTGCTATTGTATGAACTAGTTACAAATTTAACCGATTACTCAGACAATAATGCACGCTCTTTCAATTCCTACTTGGATAGTTCATGTTTCTAGCGTCATAGAATGGACAATTGCAATTTGGCTAGTATGGCAATACGCAGAAGTTACAAGTAATCTTTATTGGAAGGGATTATCTTACGCCATGTTACCAGCACTAGTAAGTGCGATGTGTGCTTGTACTTGGCATTTCTTTGATAATGATTTGTCTCTTCAATGGTTAGTAACGTTGCAAGCATCTATGACAGTTGTGGGAAACTGTACTTTATGTATAGCAGCTTGGTTGATTTATTCCAACAGTAGAAGAAAAGCCAAAGAAAATAAATAGAATTGCTATAGGTCTTCTACTTCTTCGTAAATTTCCTTGGTACTGCGAGAGTAGTATATTTCCTGTAAGTTTTGATGTTTTTCTCGGCGAGAAAGGCGACGATACTTTTTACTAGCTAATTTTGGCTCATATTGACTTTTACTAGACCTTTTCACCTTCAGTTTTAAACTCGATTCTTCATCAGGAGTATTTTGTTGTGCTTTTTTGTGAGCGATCGCTTGTTCCAGAAAAACTCGATAGTGTTCGTATCTTTCCCAGTTGCCTCTTACTATGCAATTGGGTTCATCTCGGTGGAAACAATTATTAAATTGACAACTCGCTTCCCTCAATCTACTTCTAGCTTCTGGAAAATATAAAGCTAAATCACTGGGGTCACAATCTAAATCGGGTTGATTAAATCCTGGACTATCTGCTAGTAAACCACCACCAGGAAGATTGAATAATTCTACATGACGAGTCGTATGACGACCCCGTTGTAATTTACCAGATACTGTTGCTACTCTTAACTGGGCAGAAGGAATTAACCTATTGATTAAACTAGATTTCCCTGCTCCACTAGACCCTGCCAAAACCCCAATTTTCCCTCGTAAATGAGATTGTAACTGTTCTATCCCCTGATTTTGAATAGCACTAACAAATACAGGATTATACCCCCAAGTTTCCAATCTTTGCTGCCATTTTTGCTGTTGTTCCCGACTAATCAAATCACATTTATTGAGACACAGACATAGTTGCAGCTTAGTCGACTCAGCTTTAACCAGAAAACGACTTAACTGCCAAGGGTCTAAACTCGGTTCTTCTAGGGCAAATACCAGCACGATGATATCTACATTAGCTACAGGAGGTCTCTGTAGTTCTGTATTTCGGGACAGTACATTGGCGATCGCACCTCTGCCATCTTGCCAATCAGGTTCTTCAAGGATGACGCGATCGCCAACCATCACTTTTTGACCAATTTTTTTGAGACGAGTTCTGCGAGTACAAAGTAAATAATTACTATCAAAATTTACAGGACTTATCTGGCGTTGACTGCTTTGATCCAAAAGAACCCGATAAAAATTAGCTTGTACTGCTACGACAGTTCCTCGTAATTGATTCTGATTTCTTGCTGCTTGCTCGAATTGACTCACAGCTTTATTGGCTTACGTACTAACACAGAAAAAAATTCTTGGCGATTTTCAATCATTTCTAATTGATATCCTTCCATTTTTAAGCTGTCTGGTACTTGCTCTATCGGCTCTCCAGCATCAAGCCAAACCTCTAGTAGAGAATTAGGTGGCATTTGTTCTAAGCGAAGTTTCGTTCTCACAAAATTAATGGGACAAGGAGTCCCACGTAAATCCAGGAAAGCATCACCTTGAGACTCATCGCAAGTATTTAAGCCACTACTCATTTATGAAATAATCCCCCCAAAAATCCCTCTAAACCTCCTTTCCCAATACTTTGCCCCTTAATATTGGCAAGTTTTTCTAATAACTCTCGTTCCTCACCACTAATTCTGGTAGGAATTTCTACCTTAACTGTAATTAAGTGATTTCCACGACTTACTGGATTACCTAACTTTGGTACTCCTTTATTTTCTAGAGTTATAACTGTATTAGGTTGTGTCCCCGCAGGAATTGTTATTGCTTCTTTTCCATCCACACCATTAACTTCTAGACGACAGCCTAAAATTGCTTGTAGATAACTAATGGTAATCTCAGATTTAACATTGATTCCTTCTCTAGTAAATTCTTTATCTGGCTCGACAAATAAATAAACATATAAATCCCCTGAAGTTCCGCCACGAACTCCTGCATCTCCCTCAGAAGCTACTCTTAAACGAGTTCCATTATCTACACCTGGAGGGATAGTAATCTTCAGTTTTTTTGTCTCTTGTTTTCTTCCTGCACCATTACAGGCTTCACATTTAGCTTCAATAATTTGTCCTACACCATTACAGGAAGGACAGGTAGAAACCTGAGCAAAACTACCAAAAGGAGTACGAGTAGCCCTTTTTACTTGACCTACACCATTACAAGTGGGACAGGTACGAGGGCTACTACCAGGTTTTGCTCCAGTACCTTGGCATACTTCACAATTTTCTAGATGAGGAATTTTAATTTGTTTTTCGCCACCAAACACGGCTTCACGAAATTCCAACTTCAAATCTAGCCTCAGATCATCTCCTCGTACAGGTCCACTACGACGACGAGAGGTTGTTTGACCACCTACTCCGCCAAAACCACTAAAGATGGTCTCAAAAATATCGGCAAAACCGCTCATATCACCATATTCAAATCCAGAACCTCCTACACCAGAGGATACTCCAGCCTCACCAAAACGGTCATATCTGGCTCGGGTTTCTGGCTCTGAGAGTATCTCATAGGCGCGATTAATCTCTTTAAAGCGTTCTTCTGCCCCCGACTCTTTATTTACATCTGGATGATATTTACGAGCAAGACGCCGATATGCCCGTTTAATTTCTTCCTTGCTTGCATCTCGAGATACGCCTAGGATTTGATAATAGTCCCCTGCCATAAATTCTTATTGTTTTGTATGGTGTCCCAATCGTACTGTAACAAAATAATTTGTCTAAAGTCTCATATTATTACAACGATAACTTAATCTACAACTTCGTAATCATCAAATGTTGTTTCATCATCAATCAGCGTTCTGTCATCATTGTATCGCTCAAGGTTTTTAATTGAGTTTTGATGATTATTCTGAGGGACACTGACTACGGCTTTGACTTCTTTATCTTGGTGTTGTAGTCTGTCTATTGGTATTTCTGAGCTAGCAATACTAGTTTCAATATCTTCCCCTTCAAGCATTTGTGCTAGTACTTCCTCTTCACTCAGATTATTTTGTTGATACACCTCAGTCCCGACTTGAAGTATTTTTTGACGTAACTCTTCTACCAGGGAATTCATTGTCTCAAGACTGCTGGTCTCACTCTTAAATGCAATATCTAGACGGGCTTTTAATTGATTTATTTGGGATTTAAGTTCTTCTTTAATGAGATTTCCTTGCTTATTGAGGGTCGATTCGTAATTATAGTACAAATTATCTGTTTGATTTTTAAATTCTATCATTTGAAGACGGTGACGGTCTTTCTCTGCGTAAGCTTCTGCCTCTTGACGCATACTTTCTACTTCTGCAGGACTTAACCCTCCTGTATTAGAAATTGTGATGTTTTGATGTTTTCCCGTTCCTTTATCTTCTGCTGTAACTTGCAAGATCCCGTTAACATCAATTTCAAAGCTAACTTCAATTTGAGGAATACCTCTGGGTGCAACAGGAATACCATCTAATAAAAATTTACCTAAACTCTTATTATCTTTTGCCATGGCTCGTTCTCCTTGGAGAACGTGAATTTCTACTGATGTTTGTCCATCGGTAGCAGTGGAAAAAATTTGGGATTTACTTGTGGGAACTGTGGTATTTTTTTCAATGATTTTTGTAAAAACTTCTCCTAAAGTTTCAATACCCAAAGATAAAGGAGTCACATCTAGTAATAGTAGGTCTTCTACTTCTCCTCCTAGTACACCTCCTTGAATAGCTGCTCCCAGAGCAACCGCTTCATCAGGATTGACGGAACGGTCAACTTGCATTTGTTTAAATACTGTTTGGATGGCTTTTTGAACCGCAGGAATACGAGTCGAACCCCCCACTAAAATTAGACGCTCAATTTCATCGGGATTCAGGTCTGCATCTTTGAGAGATTGTTTTACAGGTTCTAAAGTTTTATCAATGAGGTGTCGCGCTAACTCTTCAAATTTAGCGCGACTTAGCTCCATTTCTAAGTGTTTTGGTCCAGTTTCGTCGGCTGTAATGAAAGGTAGATTAATTGAAGTGGTAGGAGCGGTAGAAAGTTCTATTTTGGCTTTTTCTGCTGCTTCTCGAAGCCTTTGCAAAGCCATCTTATCGTTCCTCAGATCAATCTCCTCTTGATTATAAAAAGCTTTGATCATCCAGCGCACAATAACATTATCAAAATCATCGCCACCAAGATGATTATTTCCCGATGTTGCTTTTACTTCAAATACTCCATTTCCTAATTGAAGAATCGAAACATCAAAAGTTCCTCCACCTAAATCAAAAACTAAAATATTTTGCTCTCGATCTAGCTTGTCTAAGCCATAGGCTAAGGCAGCAGCAGTGGGTTCGTTAATAATGCGTAATACTTCTAATCCAGCTATAGTTCCAGCGTCTTTAGTTGCTTGTCTTTGGGCGTCTGTAAAATAGGCAGGAACCGTAATTACAACTTGAGTTACTGCTTCTCCTAAAAAGTTTTCCGCATCTGCTTTTAGTTTTTGTAAAACCATAGCGGAAATTTCTTGGGGGGTATATTGACGATTTTGAATCTGAACATCAACGGTATTGTCTCGACCCATCACGCATTGATAAGGAACTCGAGAACGTTCTTCTTCTGTTTCGTCCCAGCGACGACCAATAAAACGTTTGATGCTGTGAATCGTGTTGGGAGCATTAGTGACGGATTGGCGTTTTGCAAGTTGCCCTACAAGACGAGTATTGCCTTTAGCAAAAGCGACCATACTAGGGGTAGTGCGCCCTCCTTCTGAGTTAGCAATTACTACAGGAGTTCCCCCCTCTAATACAGAAACACAACTATTAGTAGTTCCTAAGTCAATACCAATAACCTTTGCCATAATATCGAGGCAGTAACGTCAATTTGATTCAGATTTGATTCAGAATGGATTGATCACAAAAACTCAGACCAGAGCATTTTTTAAAATTAAGGCTTATTCTTAAGTGTCAAGTTTAATTAGAATAAGTCTTCATAGACAACTAGATTAACCGTTGTCCGCTACTGCATCTTCTGAAGTTATTTGTTCTTCCTCTTCCGAGGTTATCATGGGTTCTTTCGCAACAGCAACTTTAACCATTGCGTGCCGAAGTACTTGTTCTCCTAACATATATCCACGCATCAATTGCTCAATTACCGTCCCTTCTGGATGTTCATCAGTTGGTTCTCTCAACATCGCTTCATGGAAGTTGGGGTCGAATTCTTGCCCCTCTGGACGCATAGCAGATACACCGAGTCTTTTAAGACAATCAACTAAAGTTTTATAGACTCCCTGATAGCTACTATGAATAGTCTTTTCTCCCTCTGTCGATGGCTGAATTTGGACTCTAGCTCTTTCAAAGTTATCTACTACTGGTAATAATTCGATGATCACGCTTTTTTTCGACTGTTGTTCCAGATTTTCTTTTTCTTTGAGAGTTCTTTTGCGAAAGTTATCAAAATCTGCTGCTAATCGAGCATATTGGGCTTTTGCGCCATTGCTTTGTTCAATTTTCTCATCTAAGAGCTTTTTTAAATTGGCATTTTCTTGTTGTAGAGTGGCAATAATTGCTTCGTTTTCGATATCTCTTGCCGTAGATGAGTCATCTTCCAAGGTTTCATCTGCTACTTGCCCACTAACATCTGTAGCTTCTACAGATTGAGTATCAGATTGAGTATCAGATTGAGTATTTTGAGTTTCGTCAATAGCCTCTTGAACCTTATTTTCAGAAGACATTTCACTGGAATTAGTTGCTTCTGCTGTATCAGTAGGATTTTCTTGTGTTTCGGAAGGAGTTTGTTGCTGCTTCTGTTCGTCAATCATAGGACACTTCAAAATTATAGTTTTTTAATCAATGGGGAGTTATTCAGATCGCAAAGAAAGAAGAAAGCGCATAATACCAAATAACAAAATGATTATAGGAACTTTCAACTGACAACAATATCACAATAATTTGCTGTGGTATTGAAGAATATTTTTATCATCTTGTCTGAAATTTTAGCAATAGTTTAGGGAACACTGGGTAATATCAGGAGAACTATTTATGATTTTATGACTTATTCATCATTTTCTAAATCCACTAGAACCACTCAATCTAAAAGAACTAAAGCGATCGCCCTCCGCAATTATTTTTCTCCTTTCGGTAATAAGCTAGTCGAAGCTGGATTCGTTAACGGTGAACAGATGCAACAGGCTTTGATCGAAAGCCGTAAATCTGGTCGTTCTTTAGTAGATATCCTGGAATCGGTTAAGGGAGAGCCATTACCTCCTGAGCTATTTCGCCAATATAAAAAACATCATCTTTTTGAATTAAAAGTTCTCTACGGTGTGGAGTCGATCGATCCAGAGATTGAAGAAGTTAAAATCCAAATAGCAGGAGATTTAATTGATTCTCTAATTCCTTTGGACTTATGTCGTCGTTATCGCATGATTCCAATAAAGAAGCAAGAAGACCCACCATCTTTATTGGTCGCAATGGTCGAGCCTGAAAACTTGGAAGCACAAGACGATCTAAATCGGATTTTACGTCCTAAAGGAATCGAGCTAAGACGGATTGTAATTACTCAGTCAGATTATCAAAAGCTGATCGATCAATATTTGGATGAACAAGTCAAGAAAGAGGAATCCAAAGGGCAAAAAGAAAGTGTTAATGTTGATGTCTCTCTAGATTTAGATAATCTCGATTTTAATTTGGAAGAGACAGATGATGAAGTTGCCGATGACTTGGGTGCAGTCAATGAAGCTCAAGGCGCACCTATTATCAGTCTGGTAAATAAGATTTTGGCGAAAGCACTGCAAGACGGAGTATCTGATATTCACGTTGAACCACAAGAAGAATATTTACGGGTACGCTATCGCAAAGATGGGGTACTACAACAAGCATTTGACCCCATGCCTAAGAAAA
>JASJEK010000256.1 GCA_030064915.1 Xenococcaceae cyanobacterium MO_234.B1 | reverse complement strand
GAAATCGGCGATGGCAAAATCTTTATTTATCCTGTAGATGAAATTGTCCGTATTCGTACGGGAGAAAAGAACCTCGAAGCTGTATAACATGAGTTCGGAATTCCGAATTCGGAGTCGAAGGTACTCCGCCTTAAAAAGGCGGAGCCTGCTTCGACTTCGTCAGCGTTACTCTGCCGTAAAACGACAGAGCCTGCGGGGCGCTTGCTGGAGCTTTAATCTTTAATCTATGGATATGAACCTTAAGGCACGGGGCAATAGAAGCTCCATTGCGCGGGGGGCTAGAACAAACAGTTAACTGTTGGATTCATAAACATAAAATTAACGAAGTTAGAGGAGTTGCGGGAGCTTGCATCCCGCTTTGTGCTCTAACAAGCCCCCTTCCCCGACCGCATTCCGCGGTCACATTCTGGTAAACTCTGTAAGGGCGAACGGTGTTCGTCCCTGCCATTGGATATGGTGTCATAATCTATAGTCAAGTTGCTACAGAGACTATTCCTATGTGACAAAAAAAGGCAGGCCCTAAAAGCCTACCTCACTGTTACGGAATGAACTTGAAAAAACTTACTTAGCCTCCAGCAACCGCAGGAACGATACTTACTTCATCTCCATCTTGTAATGGGGTATCTGTATTATCGAGAAAACGAATATCTTCGCTATTGACGTAAAGGTTTAAAAAGCGACGGGGTTTCCCAGTTTCGTCACAAATCCTAGCCTTGATCCCAGGACAGTTTGTTTCTAAGGCATTAATTAACTCATCAATGTTACTACCACTGCATTCGATAGTGGCTTGATTATTGGTGAACTTTTGTAGAGGGGTAGGGATTAATACTTTGACAGCCATATTTTTCAGTTATCAGTAAACAGTAAACAGTAAACAGTAATCAGTAATCAGTATGGGCGCAAGCGGTGGAAGCCCGCGTCGGACGGGGCGTACGAGTTCTGCCGTCAAACGACAGAATCAGCCCCTCCGCAAGACGCAAACGGGGCGTATAAACCGATGAGGAGACACGGGGCGTACAAGCTCTGGAGGAAACCTCCAGAGACAGCCCCTCCTCATCGGACAGCCCCTCGGGAATGTCCACCAAGAGAGGCTTGCGCCCATAAAGTTATCGGTGAACAATTAGCAATCAGCAATCAGCAATCAACAATCAACTATTAAACAATTAAACAATTAAACTATTAAACTATAGTTTGTTGCCATTCTAGTCGTTCTAGAGTCCGAGAACGTTCTAAAGCACGCTCGAAGCTATCGAGTTTAGGTTCGATGATGAGGGGTTCACCAATGTAACCTTGTACTGCTTCTTGGGTTTTTAAACCATTACCAGTAATATAAGCCACAGTGGTTTCTTCAGGGTCAATTTTGCCGGATTCTACTAGCTTTTTCAGTACTGCGATGGTAGTACCACCTGCGGTTTCAGTAAAGATACCCTCGGTTTCTGCTAGCAATTTCATTCCTTCTACGATTTCCGCGTCGGTAACAGATTCGATATTACCGTTAGTTTTTCTGGCTACTTCTAAAGCATAGATTCCATCAGCAGGATTGCCGATCGCAATGGATTTGGCAACAGTGTTAGGTTTTACTGGTGTGACAAAGTCTCTTCCTTCTTTAAAAGCTTGAGCAATAGGAGAACATCCTTCTGCTTGTGCGCCACTGAAGCGGACTTGTTTATCGTCAACTAAACCCACTTTGACAAATTCTTGGAAGCCTTTGTAAATCTTGGTAAACAGTGAACCAGAAGCTAGAGGTGCAACTATATGATCGGGTAATTTCCAACCTAGTTGTTCTGCTACTTCAAATCCGAGAGTTTTAGAACCTTCAGAATAGTAAGGACGCAGGTTAATATTAACGAATCCCCAACCATAAGTATTTCCTACTTCTGAACAGAGGCGGTTTACTTGGTCGTAATTCCCTTTTACTGCCATCAGAGTAGGATTGTAGATTAGAGTACCTAAGATTTTACCCGCTTCTAAATCCGAAGGAATAAAGACGCAGCAGTCTAAACCAGCATGGGCAGCGATCGCAGCAGTAGAATTGGCTAAGTTCCCAGTACTAGCACAAGAGACAGTAGAAAATCCTAATTCTCTAGCCCGAGTTAATGCCACAGATACTACTCGATCTTTGAAACTCAAAGTAGGCATATTAACGGCATCGTTTTTAATATAAAGATTTTTCAGACCCAGGCGACGGGCTAAACGAATAGATTTTACCAGGGGAGTCATCCCTGTTCCTACATCAATGGGATTTTCGCTTTCTACTGGTAAGAATTCTTTGTAACGCCAAATGGAATTAGGACCGGCTGCGATGGATTCTCGACTAACTAAAGAACGAATTGCATCATAGTCATAAGCTACTTCTAGGGGAGAAAAGGTTTCTTCACAAACATTAAGAGCCTTGAGAGGATACTTAACTCCCCCTTCTTTAGAAAATAGATGGGTGAAAGTGCGAGCTTTCGTAGTAGTTGCCTGAGTCATAATCCTTAATCTTCCGATATTCCGTTAACAGTGAAACTGATACTATCACACTGCAAAAAATCTCGTCAAATATACCAGACTAAAAAAGTCGGGATTAGTCTGGATTACTATTTAGGGTTATCAAGAAACAGAATGAGATAAAATAAACATCAAAATAAACATCAATTTTGATGTCAAATATTCACAAATAAGTTGAAATCGCGCAAACACATGGAAGAGAAAACAATTCGCACTACTCTATCTTTACCAGCAGAACTTATAGAAGCTACGGACTTGTTAGTTCAACAGGGGAAAAGCAAAAATCGTAGTAAATTCATTGCGGAGGCTATTCGTAAAGAAATCATTGCCATAAAAAAAGCTGAAATTGATGCTGCTTTTGGGAATATGGCAGAAGACCAAGAATATCAATCAGAAGCTTTGCAAATAGAATCTGAGTTTGTCAGTGCCAGTTGGGAAGCTTTGCAACTAGGAGAGACAACCATTGAAGCGCGGTGAGGTTTATGATGCTCGATTAGAACCCATTGAAGGTTCAGAGCAAGGAGGAACTAGACCTGTTATTATTGTCAGTCGTAACGCAATTAATAATAGTAGTCCTTTGGTAATTGCTGTTCCTTGCACTACTTATAGAACTAAGCGACGTATTTATCCCAGTCAAATTTTGATTAAAGCTCCCAATGGCGGATTAGTTCAAGATAGTGTTGCTTTGGGAGAGCAACTAAGAGCATTATCAAAAACTCGTTTGATCAAGTTCAGGGGAGTGCTTGATTCTGATACTTTAAGTCAGTTAAATAATGCTTTGTCTATTGCCTTAGAACTGGATTAGCTATTTTTGTTATTTTTGATCAAGATGTTAAATTTCCAATACTCCAGCGTTATTGATGCAGATGTAACCACCGTTTGGCAATTTCACGAACGCCAAGACATTCTAGATATTCTGACTCCTCCTTGGCAACCAGTTAAGGTAATAAGGAGAGAAGGGGGTTTGGGAGTAGGAGCAATTACTGAATTTCGCTTGATGTTGTTAGTAATTCCTGTGCGTTGGGTAGCAGAACATATTGAATGTCAACCCAATCAAGTATTTGTAGATCGTCAAGTAGAAGGTCCTATGGTATCTTGGGTGCATCGTCATCAATTTATTCCCGAACAGGGAAAAACCAGACTAATTGATTCTATTGAATATGAAATACCTGGGGGTTGGTTAGCAGAGATGCTTTTAGGATGGTGGGTTAATTCTCGGTTAAAAGAGATGTTCCGCTATCGTCATGAAGTTACAAAACGAGAGTGTAAGCTCACCTCCGCCTGAAGCTCAGAAGCTTTAGCCTCTCTGTTCAGGTATCCGCGTTGTCGTAGCCCTGAAATTAATACCCCTTCCAATACTGTTCGGAAACACGATTATTGCTCTTTGAATAGGGAAGCACGGGACTTGGGGACTTGGGGAAATGGGGAACTCCCTACTTTCCTATCTCCCTACATCCCCATACCTCCATCCATAAATAAAAGATGCCTATCCGAACAGTATTGAAATACTCCCCCCTTCCCGGTGCTGACCTAGCAAAGACGCAAAGAACAGCACAAAGATTTTATGGAAAGATTTTATGGGGAGCAATCAAGCGGACTTCATATAAAAATATTTGTCAGTCAATCAGATGTATCTATTGGTCTTCCTTCCAGTAACTGCTTTAGGGAGCATCCGACGTAAGGAGAGGTAGAGTGGAAACACTCACCTCGACCTTAACGAATGTCAATTACCTACCCGAATATTCTGAACTCTTACAGGGACACAAGCGTGGGTCATTTGAGCTAATTGCATTGGTTCTCCCTTACCACACATATTAATCCCACACTGCTGCAATTCTGCTTCTGTACCTACTGCGTCAACACTATTCCAGAAGTCAGTAGTCATGCTGTGATAAGTGACATTTTTCACCATTCCCACTATTCTTCCCTTCTCAACTTTCCAGAAAGCATCACCACCAAATTGAAAGTTACGTCGTTGTTGATCTATAGAGTAGCTACCAATACCGTCGATGAGAATTCCCTCTTCTGTATCTGCAATCATTTCCTGTAGGGTTGCGGTATTACTTCCTCCTGGTTTTCCTGGTTCTAAACCCAGATTGGGAATACGTACCATAGGAATGCTAGACCAACTATCAGCATAGGCACTACCGTTACTGCTTCCTCTCCCCAGTCTGTGGGCGGTTTCTCTATCGGTGAGATAGTCGTTAAGGATACCATCTTTAACTACATACCATTTTTGGGAAGGTACACCTTCGTCATCATAAGCCATAGTACCCCGTCCGTTAGGTTGAGTGCGATCGGCAACAAAGTTGACCCAAGGTGCAGCATATTGGAGTTTTCCTAATTTATCGGTAGTAGCAAAGCTTGTACCAGCAAAATTAGCTTCATAACCATATACACGGTCTAATTCGGTGGGATGTCCTACAGATTCGTGAATCGTCAGGAACAGGTTAGTGGGTTTGAGAATCAGGGTAGTTTTAGTATCTAGTTCCCACTGAGGCGCGTTTACTTTCTCGATGGCTTCTGTTGCTACTCTGTCGGCATTTCCTAGTAAGTCTTGCTGGTCTATATGTTCGTAACCGATATTAAGAGGAGGGCGTTCATAACTGCGGTCTTGAGCGTCTCCATTGGCGATCGCAGTACAGCCAAAACCAGAATAGCTACGATAAATAGTCTGTTCAATGAGAGAACCAACAGTAGAAGCAAATATTTTATCTTCTTGGGTAAAATTCAGGAAAGAATAGGCTTTTTTAATTCCTTTGTCCCCATAGCTTAACAGGCGATCGTTGATTGCGAGGAGTAAGTCGGCTTTTTCCCCGATGGATACGTCAAAAGGATTGATCTTAATCGGAGTAATGTATTTGTCTTGATAAGCGGATACGGTAACTAATTTTACAGGTTCTTGCTGAGAGAGGCGACTACCTTTAGCTATTTCTACTGCTAGCTTAACTATCCGAGTTATTTCCTCTGGTGTCTTGCGATGAGAAGCAGCAAAACCCCAAGCACCATCTAATAGTACTCGTACTCCGAACCCAGAACTAACATTATCAGAAAGATTTTTTAAAGAGCGATCGCGTGCGCTTAATCTTTGATTACGATAGTTACAAAGACGAATATCACCGTATTCACAACCAGCTTGACGAATTAATCTTACTGCTAGGTTGGCTAGTTCTTGAGTTGTTTGCTGTGGAGGTGCTTGTACCATATTCAGATTGCAGACTTAGAGACTTATATTTGATAGTTATTTGATAGTAACGCTATTTTTGAGATTCTTGATTAGGCTTTGGCGGTAAACCCTACTACCTTCCCTATTGTAGAAAACTATTTTCTAGCTATGATAGATATGCGTTCAATTAATAACAGAGTGCAAAATGGGAGACTTTATTCGGATTATTATTGCTATTTTGTTACCACCATTAGGAGTTTTTTTACAGGTAGGATTTGGTATAGATTTTTGGATTAATATTTTATTAACGCTACTTGGTTATATTCCTGGCATTGTTCATGCTGTTTGGGTTATTTCCAGAAAATAGACAAAAAATAGACAGTAGTGAATCACAATTAAATTTGTTTTCTTACCCAAGTACGAAAAGCTTTTATCCCTTTATTTCTGCCTTCAGTTTTACATTGTTGGAGAAATTGAGGGATAGCTTTTATAAGATTAAATTTAGGAAAATTGGGACTTTCTTGGGATTCTGTATATTTACTAGACTCTAATACTAAAATTTGTAATTGACCAGCTTCAAAACGCCATAACTCAGGTACACCTAGAGCTGAATATATTTCAGGATAACTACGAGAAGTAATATCTATTTCTATTGCTAAATCTGGTGGGGGATCGCTGGTTAAATCTAATCTAGCTTTACCTCTAATTAGGGATTCATGAGCAATATAAAAGCAATTGTCAGGTTCAATACCTTTTGCCATCAACTGATTTTTAAAAGTTGTCGAACCTAAAGGACAAAATTCAATATCTAGTTCTTCCAGTAATACTTTAACCAAGTCACTGATAAACTCTTTATTAATTTCGTGTTCGGGTAAGGGTGTCATAATAGTTAGATTTCCGCGATCGTAAGCAATGCGAGAACTGCGGTCTTCTCCTAAATCTTCTAAAATAGTTTCAAATTCTGACCAGCTAATATTGTCAAGTAATACGGTTTGTCCTGGAGGAACAATAATTCGGTTAATTTCTAATAACATGGTGGTAGATAGTTATTTAGTATTACTGTATTGTAATTCTATAGTCCGATGAAGAAACGAATTACTCTCACTTTCCCTAAAAATACGGTTCATCTTCCCATAGCCTATCGTTTAGCTAAAGACTTTAATATTGCTGCTAATATCATTCGCGCTCAAGTTGCACCCAATCAAGTTGGTAAATTACTAGTGCAACTGCAAGGAGATATCGACGAAATTGATGCAGCGATTGAATGGATGCGAGGACTAGGAATTCAAGTTTCTCAGATGAGTGGGGAAATTGCTATTGATGAGAATTTATGTGTTGATTGTGGTTTATGTACTGGGGTGTGTCCGACAGAAGCTTTAACCCTCGATCCTGATACCTTCCGTCTCAAGTTCTGGCGATCGCGTTGTGTAGTGTGTGAACAGTGTATTCCTACTTGTCCTGTAGAAGCTATTTCCACCAATCTTTAGATAACGTGAGTTGAGAGTTTGAAGCCCCACGACGCAAAAGAAAACTACAACAGCTAATCAGAAAATTAGGCTTACCAGAAACCTGACTTTTCAGTCATGATGACTGAAAAGTCAGTACAAAAAACCACCTTGATTGAATATTGCTTGGAATTGCTTATTTGAAGCTGACTCATTATCAGGGTTCAATTCTATAGCTTGATCGTAGCAGTCGAGCGCTTCTTCATATCTTCCTAAATTCAATAAATCATCACCAAGGTTCTCCCAAGCAATACTAAGGTTATCCCGAGCTTTATAGTTATCGGGTTGGATTTCTAAAGCCTTATTGTAAGATGCGATCGCTTCAGTGTATCTTCCTAAATTCTCTAAAGCCACACCACGGTTATACCAAGCTTCATCTAGATCGGGTTTAAATTCTAAAGCTTTGTCGTAGGAGGCGACGGCTTCTTCCCATCTTCCTAAATTAAATAAAGCATTGCCACGGTTATACCAAGCTGAATCATTATCAGGTTTCAATTCTATAGCCTGATCATAGGAGGCAATCGCTTCTTTTAATCTTCCTAATTTTCTTAAAGCAACACCACGGTTATTCCAAGCTTCATCTTTATCAGGATTCAATTCTATAGCTTGATCGTAGGAGGCGACGGCTTCTTCCCATCTTTTTAAATTAAATAAAGCAACACCACGATAAAACCAAGCTGAATCATTATCAGGATTCAATTCTATAGCTTTATCCCAGGAGGCAACCCCTTCTTCTAATCTTTTTAAATTAAATAAAGCAAAACCACGATAAACCCAAGCTGAATCATTATCAGGATTCAATTCTATAGCTTTATCCCAGGAGGCAAATGCTTCTTCCCATCTTTTTAAATTCCCTAAAGCAACACCACGGTTATACCAAGCTGAATCATTATCAGGATTCAATTCTATAGCTTTATCCCAGGAGGCAAATGCTTCTTCCCATCTTTT
>JASJEK010000255.1 GCA_030064915.1 Xenococcaceae cyanobacterium MO_234.B1 | reverse complement strand
CGATCTAATAAATTTTTTCCTGGTTCTATATCCATCAAAAAATCAATATCACTATTCGCTGTTGCTTCATCTCTTGCTACGGAACCAAAAATACGAATATTAGATGCACCATGATTTTTAGCAATTTCGAGTATTTCTGAACGCTTTTCTTTCAGTATTTTTTTGCAGATCATTGTAAAGCAATAACGCCTCTGAATAGATTGTAGCTTAGAAGAATTAGGTAATGCGATCGTGCTTAAAAATCAATCTCTAGAACGCAGTTACTCTCTAGATAAATCTACAAAAACTCAACACCAGACTGTTTTTCAATAGCTTTAAGAGTGCCAATCGGAATTATTTTACTACTATGAATAGGCACAATTGCAGTACGACGAGTTTCTTGATTGAATAACTTTAGATGTGAACCTGTTTGACCTATTTCAATAAATCCAGCATTTTTCAGTTGTTTGATCACTTGTTTTGCAGTTAACCTCGGAGTGCGAGGCGACATTAATTACTTTCTCATAAAACTAATTCAATTTGCTCAGATGAGGACTTACTGGAATATAAATTATCAGGAATTGGCTCTAACATTAACTTGATGGCATCTTCTAAATTACTGATCGCTTCTTGCTTAGTGTCTCCAAAAGAAGAAACAAAATTAAGTTCTGGACAAGTAGCAGAATAAGCTTGAGCTGATTCATCCCATTCAATAACTGCTCTAATATTCATTTGCGTACAATCTGTATTTATAAAAAAATAGCTTTTAATCATTGTAGCGTAGAAAAATTAGGTAATGCGATCGCGTTAACTAATTAAATACCTCACTACAGATTAAAATGCGATCGCCAAATAAATATATTAATCTGATTCAGACGAAACCATTTTTTCTAATTCCACAATCAAGATAGGTAAACTTGTTTTTACTGTTTCCCAAACAGTATCCAGATCGATATCATTATATTCGTGAACTAAACGATTTCGCATTCCTTTAATCAATCTCCAAGGAATAGTTGGAAAACTCTGTTGTGTGGTTTCAGAAATTCTATTAGAAGCTTCTCCAATAATTAGTAATCTTCTAATAACAGCGTCTTGAATTTGCAAGTTATTTTCTAAATCTTCAATAGACTTATCTTGTAGATAATCAATCGCGATCTTGGCTGACAACAACATATCAAGAAGAAATTGTTGTTCTCGATTCATAAATAATTTGAGCAGAATTAAGAATATTTTGGCGACGTAAATAATTACGACTATTCGTAATTCCTTTACGAGTTACTAGATCGACATCCCGATTAAAAATTGCCTTTAATTCATCTTCCATAATTACTAAATCGAACAAACTATGACGTGAGTCTTGATTAAACTCAACCATGACATCAATATCACTGTTACTATGAAAATCATCCCTTAAGACCGAACCAAATAAAGCAAATTCGACAATCTTCCAGCGATCGCAAAATTCTTTTATTTTGTCTAATGGTAAAGGCACTTGAATCATAACTGAGATGAAAAACTTATTTCTCTTACATTTTACATTGACGATTGTACTAACTACTTTAAATTATTACCTAGAAGATAAAAGTAGTATAAATCTATAACTTTAGGAGCAATTTTATCCGAGAGATTTTCATCTAATAATAGTTTCACAAGGTCGCAATAAATAATTTTTTCTCACGTTCTGCAGCAAAAGCTAGACATGCTTTGATATCTTCAGAAGTTAATTCCGAAAAATCTTCAAGTATTTCTGCTTCGCTCATGCCACCTGCTAGATATTCTAAAATATCATAAACAGTAATTCGCATTCCTCTGATACAAGGTTTTCCACTACGCTTTCCAGGCTCAATAGTAATGATATCGTTATAGTTCATAATCTTATCGCATGACCATTAAGATTATAATCAATCAAAAATTTCATTATGTAGATTGACGTTTTACTCTAGCTGCTCTAATTTTTTCTCGAATAGCCTCTGTGCCAGGTTTGGGAGGCTGTGCTGCAATCCGAGCAATTAAATCACGATTCTTTTCTTCATAATATTGTCTGAGTTTTTCTGCTTCTTTTAGTACTAATTGATACTCAGCCTCTACTTCTTCACTGTTTGCTTGAATATAATTTATAGCTATATTAATTTGTTCTTCTGTTAAATCTAATAAACCACGAATAAATTTTGGTGGATATCCATCTTTCCAATAATCCATTACATCATACAGAGTAATTCTAGTCCCTGAAATGGTTAATCCTCTTTCTGTGCGGATAATTTCTGATTTTTTAGTGGAAAGATTAGCCATAATTATTACTAATTTATGCTCCTTTGTATTCTCTTATTTTAGCTAAAAGGTATTAGATAGATGGATTTTAGAATTATGTTTTTATTATATGTTTTAATGTGCGATCAATCAGCGAAGCTGGCGCGTATGCGATCGCAATTAAGATAAATACAGGGGTCTTTCAGCATTATGTGGAAAATCCTGCTCCTTCTGGTTTACTAGTAATATAAGCAGGTTTATCTTGTAAGCGATCGCAGTAATGGTTGATATTCGCTACTCCTTTCTGCAATCGCACCCTGAATTGGTAAATAATTAGAATGACAAGGTCTATATTAGATGTCCTAAGTAATGATTCCAAAGCTGATATTAAGCCAGAGGTTAATTTACCCTTTTGAGTAAGAGTACCATCCATATCTGTAGCGGTAGCGACTAGACGAATATTTTGTAAAACTTCAGGACTAAGTGGGCGTTCAAGATTATCTTCAGTGGAACTGCAAGACCCTGAAAAGCTTACACAGAGCCAAAGTGTGAAGTTATTTTTGAACGCCCCCTAAGCTGGTTTTTCATATAAGTTCACTTGGAATACTTCGGCAAAAGCTAAAGCTACATCTTTTCGCACTTGGTCTATAGTAATGTCAGGCAGAAACTCTGACAGGCTACCAACAGACTTATCGACAATTCCACAAGGGACAATATCTTGAAACCCTGTTAAGTCAGGACAAACATTAAGAGCAAAACCGTGCATTGTAATCCAGCGACGTACCTTAATTCCGATCGCAGCAACTTTTTTGCCTTCTAACCAGACTCCTGTTAATCCTGGTATTCTATAACCTACTAGTCCATAGATACTCAATACTAGAATAATTACTTGTTCTAGTTGGCGCAAATACCAGTGTAAATCCTGTTGATAGTAGCGCAAATTTAAGATGGGGTAGCCCACTAGCTGACCAGGACAATGATAAGTTACTTCTCCGCCTCTTTCAACACGATACAATTGGCGACCACTATTGTGAGGCTCAAATCTTAAAAAATCGGTACTAGCTCCTGTGCCTAAAGTATAGACAGGAGGGTGTTCTAGTAAAATTAACCAATCGTTTAAATCAGGATTCTCGATTCTTTCTGTTACTAACTGTTTTTGATATTCCCACGATTCTCGATAGGGCGTTATTCCTCGATTTTCCAAGATACAGTTTCTGGTTTGCCGAATCGGATTTTCCATATATTTTTACAAAATGTCAATCAATGTAACAGAACATAAAAAGAAATAAAAGGAATATGTCATAGAAAATACAAAGTGCTAGTCTATAGTTATAGAATGATTAACACTAAAGTTGGACTAAACACAATTTTGAGATGGTAAATTACCTGCATATTCTCTCAGTTCCAATCAAGTCAGAAAGCAAGAAAAAAAGCAAGAGCAGCATTGAGGGGAGTTTTTCTTCGGTTTATTAGGTAAATATTCATCAATTCTTGTTGGATTAACTTTTACCCCATTACAAATCCCCATTACAAATAAAGAGAGGTAGCTTTAAAACCCTAATTTGTATAAAGGTAAGAAATTTTGCAACACCAATAAACTTTCTTTTGAGCAATACGATGAGGCATCATTTATAAATTTTAACTCTCTCATTTTGTATTGTGAAAAAGGTAAGTTAATTTCTTACTACCAACTACAGAAATCTCATTGTAATATTATGGAGTGTCGAGTATGAAGCTTTTGATCCAAGGCAATAACATCACAGTTACAGACTCAATTCATGACTACGTCCAACAGAAGCTAGAAAAAGCAGTTAAGCACTTTCAAAATATCACTACAAAAATAGATGTCCATCTATCTGTACTTAATAACGCTCGTATTAAGGACAAACACAAAGCAGAAGTAACTGTATATGCCAATGGAACAGTAATTCGAGCTCAAGAGGGTAGTGAAAACCTTTACGCTAGTATTGATCTCGTATCTGATAAAATTGCTCGTCAATTACGCAAGTATAAAGAAAAGCAACTTCATAAAAGAACTCATGCTCAAGTTACAACCAAAGAGATAGTAGAAGAAGAACCCGTAGAAACTCCCTTAGTTAGCGATCGCAATCCTCAGCTACCAGATGAAGTAGTAAGAACTAAGTACTTCAGTATGCCACCCATGACTATTGAAGAAGCCTTAGAACAATTACAACTTGTAGATCATGATTTCTATATGTTTTGTAATAGCTCAACTAACGAAATAAATGTCATTTATTGTCGTAATCATGGCGGTTATGGTGTGATTCAGCCTCGACCAGGGAACAATAATCATAATGATAATGGTCACTTACCCCTATCTTAATGGTGATAATTGGCTCTTAGCTATCTAGATTAATAGCAGTCCCGATCTCAACATCATTTAGCAATCAATAATACCTTAACCCTCCCTTAACTATACATATCAACTTTGTTTGAAATAATAAAGATGTAACAGGTGTAATCAAAGTTATGGGAGGGATACCATGAAGCTCAACATTCCCAAAAAGCTATTTGAACTCACCTTGGGGGTTGCCCTGGCAACTACTTTTGTATCTTGTGCAGGAAATGTCACTTCAACACAAAATCCAGCTATCAAAATTGATGGTTCGAGTACAGTGTATCCCATAACTAAAGAAGTATTAGAGGAATTTCAAGCTACAAAAAAACAGTCACCAGATATTACAGTTGACTTTTCTGGTACAGGAGGCGGATTTAAAAAATTCTGTAGCGGAGAAACTGATATTAATAACGCATCTCGTCCTATTTCTGCTACGGAAATGAACTCTTGCAAAGAAGCAGGAGTAGCTTATATCGAACTTCCCATTGCTTTTGATGCTCTTACGATAGTAGTCAATCCTAATAATGATTGGATTGATAGTATTACCGTTGAGGAATTACAAAAAATTTGGTCGCCAGAAGCGGAAAAAACGATCTCCCAGTGGAATCAAGTTAATCCGAACTTACCCAATAAACCTTTAAATTTATATGCTCCAGATCGGGAATCTGGAACTTTTGACTATTTTACAGAAGCTATAGTGGGAAAAGCTGGAGCAAGTCGTAGTGACTATCTTGCCAGCGATGATGATAATACCTTAGTTCAGGGAGTGACCCAAGACCCCAATGCTTTAGGTTATTTTGGTTTAGCATACTACGAAGCCCATCAAGATGAGATCAAAGCTTTAGCTGTAGATAGTGGGCAAGGTGCAGTTTTACCCTCCCGTGAAACTGTAGAACAAGCTCAATATCAACCTTTGTCTCGTCCCTTGTTTATCTATATCAACTCTAGGAGCGCGCAAAAAAACCCTGTTTTAGAGCAATTTGTCGAATTTTATCTCAAACAAGCCCCAGAAATAGTCAGTAATGTAGGTTATGTACCTCTCCCTGAAGAAGGTTATCAACTAACGCAAATTCATTTTCAACGAGGAAAAATTGGTACTGTCTTTAATGGTGAATCAGTTTTTGATTTAACTATTGGGGAATTATTACGGAAACAAGCAAGCTTTTAACATTTACCATTTAACATTTACCATTTATCATTGAACTAAAACATCAATTTTGAGAACTAACCAACTGATGGTTCTGTGATACTATAGACCAACTACAATAAATAACCTGTATCCTTTACATAGTCTGGTCTATAGTAATGTCATCTTCCGCTTCTAATTTTGAATGGTTACATCGAGGAACAAGCGAAATATTCCCCAACCAACCCAATTCAGATAGTCCTGAAGAAAATCTGGAACAAAGGATACTTCAAAGCGATCGCCCTTTACGGATTAAACTAGGAATTGACCCCACTGGTACAGATATTCACTTGGGTCATAGTATTCCCTTTCGCAAGCTACGAGCTTTTCAGAATGCAGGACATACAGCAGTAGTTATTATTGGCGACTTTACGGCTCGAATTGGCGATCCTACAGGAAAATCGGAGGTGCGCCGTCAATTAACTGCTGAACAAGTGCAGGAAAATGCCAATACTTATTTAGAACAGCTACGTCCAATTCTTGATTTTGACACCCCAGGAAGATTAGAAATTCGCTACAACTCTGAATGGTTGAGTAAATTAGATTTAGCGAAGATTCAAGAATTGCTAGCGACTATGACAGTGGGACAAATGCTAGCTAAAGAAGGTTTTGCTGAACGCTATAACCAGGAAAAACCCGTCTTTCTTCATGAGTTTTTATATCCTCTAATGCAAGGTTATGATTCAGTTGCCATAGAAGCAGATGTGGAGTTAGGGGGAACAGACCAAAAGTTTAATATTGCAGTGGGTCGAGATTTACAACGTCACTTTAATAAGCGTCCTCAATTTGGGTTACTGCTACCTATTTTGTTGGGGACAGACGGAGTACAAAAAATGTCTAAATCTCTAGATAACTATGTAGGGTTACGAGAAGATCCCCTTTCTATGTACTCTAAACTAGAAAAAACTCCTGATGCTCTGTTAAAAGACTATTTTGAATTACTGACCGATATAGACCTAAATACTCTTCCCGACAATCCTAGGGAATGTCAAAAGCTTTTGGCTATCACAATAGTTTCCCAATTTCATGGCAAAGATGCAGCTTTAAAAGCTCAACAAACCGCCGAATCCCTTGTCTTAAAAGGTGGTACTGGTAATCAAGATAGTGTTCCAGAATACTCTCTTAAAGATGTACAATTCCCTGCCAAAATATTTTACATTCTCAGTGCTAGTGGTTTATGTAAAAGCAGTGGCGAAGGAAGAAGACAGATTCAAGGGGGTGCAGTGCGCTTAGATAGCGATCGCATAAGTGATGTCAATCAGACTTTTAATTCGGCTGATGAGTTGCAAGGGAAAGTCTTACAAGTAGGGAAGAAAAAATTTATTCGTCTAGTGAATTAACCTTTCAGCAATTTTTAGGAATAACTGATGACAAGTAACCAAATTATTGTCCCCTTAGATGTATCTACCTTAGAAGATGCGATCGCCTTGGTAGAAAAGTTACCCCAAGTTAGCTTTTGGAAAGTGGGACTAGAACTTTTTGTCAGTACAGGGGCGGATATCCTGCAATATCTGAAAGATCAAGGTAAAAACATCTTTCTCGATTTAAAATTTCACGATATCCCCAATACTGCTGCTGGTGCTTGTCGTTCTGCTAGTAAATATCAAGTGGACTTATTAACTCTTCATGCAACAGGAGGGAGAAAAGCCTTAGAAGCTGCTGTTGCATCAGTTAAAGAAGTAGCACAACCACCAAAATTATTAGCTGTTACTCTATTAACCAGTATTGATAGTCGCAGTTTAGCTTTTGACCTCAAAATACCCCTAGAACTTCCTGAATACGCCTTACAAATGGCGATTTTAGCCCAAGAATCAGGTATTGACGGAGCAGTATGTTCTCCTCAAGAAGTCTCTCAATTGCGAAACGTTTGCGGACAAGATTTCTTATTAGTCTGTCCTGGAATTCGTCCCAGTTGGGCAATCGCAGGAGATCAAAGACGTGTCACTACCCCTTCCCAAGCCATTAAAGCAGGTGCAGACTACTTGGTTATTGGTCGTCCTATTACCTCTGCGGATGATCCGAAACTAGCATGGCAAAAAATCTGCCAAGAACTATGTACAGACGCGACGGGGCGTACAAGCTTTTGAGGAAACCTCAACAGCGTGATTGGATATGGCGAGGCAACCTCGCCATCCCTCACGCTCAAAAGACAGCCCCTCAAATTTCGCGTCTCTCCAAATTCCGAACTCTAGATGTAATCATTCCACCATCCTCATGCTCAAATCTAACCAACAGGAGCGTGTAATTGGCGCACTGCTAGAAATATAATCTACTCCTGTTTCAGCAACAGCACGAATTCTCTCTAGAGTAATATTTCCCGAAGCCTCTATCTTGACTCTTTGATCTTGTTGAC
>JASJEK010000046.1 GCA_030064915.1 Xenococcaceae cyanobacterium MO_234.B1 | reverse complement strand
CTCCCAACGGTCGGGTAATGGAAATGCTGAGTGAGCATACCCTAGAAGGTTGGATGGAAGGTTATATTCTCACCGGGCGACATACTTTCTTCTCTACTTATGAATCCTTCGTCCACGTAATTGACTCCATGGTCAACCAGCACTGTAAGTGGATTGAAAAATGCAATGAGCTATCTTGGCGTGCTCCTGTTCCCTCCTTAAACCTGCTGATTACCTCGACGGTGTGGCGACAAGATCATAATGGTTTTACCCACCAAGATCCTGGTTTCCTCGACGTAATGACCAACAAGAGTCCCGATGTGGTTCGCATTTACCTACCCCCCGATGTTAACTGTCTGCTATCGGTAGCCGATCGCTGCTTGCGTGGTCAGAACTATGTCAACGTGATTGTCTCAGACAAACAACTGCACTTGCAGTATCTGGATATGGAAGCAGCGATCAACCACTGTACTAAAGGCATCGGTATCTGGGACTGGGCAAGCAATGACGCTGGGACTGAACCGGATGTGGTATTTGCTGGAATCGGAGATGTGCCCACCATGGAAGCATTAGCCGCAACTGCTATCCTTCGAGAACATTTACCTGAAGTCAAAGTCCGTTTCATCAACGTAGTGGATTTAACCACTCTGGTGACGGAAGACGAGCATCCCCACGGCTTATCCAATCGGGAGTTTGACAGTTTGTTCACCCCCGATAAGCCAATTATCTTCAACTTCCACGGCTATCCTTGGTTGATTCACAAGCTTACCTATCGCCGTACCAATCAGGAGCGCATCCACGTTCGTGGCTACAAGGAGCATGGTAACATCAATACTCCCCTGGAGTTAGCGATGCGGAATCAGGTTGACCGATTCAATTTGGCGATCGACGCTATTGACCGAGTTCCCGACCTTAAAGTCAAGGGGGCACATCTAAGGGAATGGTTGAAGAATCAAATTATCGAAAACTCCAACTATGCTTACGCCGAAGGCATCGATAAGCCTGAGATCCGTAACTGGAAGTGGCCCTATTAGTTCAGTTCAATTATCTGTAGGAGAAGAGCTTACAAGCATTTGAAGAAAACTCAAATGTGAGCTCTTCTACTTCCCTTAGCCTTCCGACAAAAGTCGGGAAATTGTCAATGGAAAGTGTCTTTATTAACTATTAGATAAATAATGACGAATACTAACCTTGTAGCAGACCTCAAAAAAGCCGTTGGGAAAGCAGCGGCAGAGCGAATAAAGTCTAACACCATCGTTGGTCTAGGTACGGGTTCAACAACAGTCTTTGCCATTCAACATTTGGGGGAACGCCTTAAAAGCGGCAACCTCAAAAATATTGTCGGTATTCCCACCTCCTTTCAGTCGGAAAACTTAGCACGAGAATGTGGCATTCCTTTAACTACTTTGAACGCTGTTGACCACATTGATGTAGCCATTGATGGTGCTGACGAGGTCGATCCTCAGAAAAACCTGATTAAAGGCGGTGGGGCTGCCCATACCCAAGAAAAATTAGTGGATAGCTTTGCAGAATACTTTATTGTTGTGGTTGATAGCAGCAAGGTAGTTGAAAAACTGGGGTCTAGTTTTTTATTGCCTGTAGAAGTTATTCCCAAAGCCATGAAACCCGTCATGCTCCACTTGCAAAAGTTAGGCGGCAAGCCGGAAATACGTAATGCGGTCAAAAAGGATGGACCGATAATCACCGATCAAGGCAATTTAGTCCTCGATGTCAAATTTGACTCCCTCGATAATCCAGAAGAACTGGAAAAAACCATTAATAACATTCCAGGAGTCTTAAACAATGGCTTATTCGTAGGACTTGCCGATCTGGTGATTGTTGGAGAACTCAAAGATGGACAAATTGTAGTACGAGAGTTTTAACTATTTATATTTTGCTTGAACCTGGCTGTTCCGTCGTGCATTCTCCTTCCAAACGTTAGTTTGGTGGGAGTTAACGACGGGCAAGATTAACTGGGCGCGTCCTGTGATTCTATGTATTCCTTGATGATCTCTAATGGCGCACCACCTGTCGAAACAATGCAGTATGCTCCTGTCCAGAAAACAGGTTTTTGATAGTAAAACTTTTCTAGGTGTTCTTTATAATCACGACGAATTAAGCGACTAGAGACAGTTTTTAAAGTATTGACTAACTTAGATGGTGCAACGTCTGGATATAGCTCGACTAACAAATGGCAGTGGTCTGACTCCGCATTAAAACTAGTTAGCTGGCATTTTTGATTTTTGCACAAACGAGCAAATATTTTTTCTAGATCATCAAGAATTTCCTTGGTAATAACTTTACGTCGATATTTTGTCACAAATACAATATGCACACTAAGCCTATAAACACAACCTCTAGCTTTATTTAGTCTATTGTTCTTACGTGGTTCGACAAGCTGGGGAAACCCCAGCGTCGCCCACGCGCTTTTTGACGGCACACTAAGTTATAATCACATTTATGAGTGTAACCCGTCGTATAACCTTTCGCTTGTATCCAACTACTGCTCAAGAGAAGAAACTTATGACGTGGAAAAGGCTACACTGCTATTTGTACAACGCTTGTGTCGAACATCGCCGTACTAGTTATCAAAAAGAAGGCAAGTCGGTTAATTATTTCGACCAGCAAAATGCGCTGCCAGCATTTAAAGAATGTTGGCACGAGTATAAAGAGCTTGGTTCTCATGCTTTACAAGCAACAGTAAAGCGCGTTGATTACGCTTTCACACGCTTTTTTAAGCTCAAATCTGGTTATCCAAGATTCAAAGCCAATCGACGCTATAAAGGGTGGACTTATCCTTGTAAAGCAGGATGGAAAGCTTGCAGTTCAGGAAAGAATGGTTATCTCAAGTTAACTAACTTGGGGAACATTAAGATGCGCGGACAAGCGCGAGATTGGGGAACTCCCAAAACTTGCACTATCTTATTTAAACAAGGTAAATGGTACGCATCTATAACCGTTAGCTGTATTCCCAGTCGAATACAAACGGATAAAGGTGCTATTGGGTTAGACTTTGGCACAATAAGCGCGGTTGCCGACTCCAATGGTGATGTAATTGATAATCCGAGATTTATCAAGCAAGCCCAAGAGAAAATCAATCGACTAGCTAAAAAAAGTAGGAGAAAAAGACCACCTAACTACAGAAAAAGAATTAAAGCTTCTCGTCGCTGGAAAAAAGCGAAATTAGCTGTATCTAAGATACAAGCCAAAGTAGCCAGACAAAGACAAAACTGGCAGCATCAAGTAGCTACACAGATAGTTAGCCGTAATAGCTTGGTAGCTACAGAAAAGTTAAATCTCAAAGGAATGACTCGCAAAGCCCGTAAAGGCAGCAAGAAAAAGAAGCAGAAAACAGGACTTAATCGTTCTTTGTTAGACGTGGGTATTGGGAATCTCAAAAGTCTAATCCAGTACAAAGTAACCGAAGCTGGGGGATTCTATATCGAAGTTCCAACTAAAAAACTTAAGCCTTCTCAAACCTGTCCCAACTGCGGTCATCAAAAGAAAAAAACATTATCTGAGCGTGTTCATAGCTGCGAAAAATGCCTTTACACTTGTGATAGAGATGTAGCAGCAGCTATGGTTATGCTCCAGTATGCAAGGGGGCAGGAACTGTCCTCGTCAGATGTGGAGTCGCCTAGCTCTACCTCGTGCGGAAGTATGAGGCAACTAGGGGCGTTGAAGCGTCAGAAACTCTTTCCAAATCTTTGATTTGGGATGATGTAGTTCATAGAGGTCCTCTACTTCGGGCTTTAGGCGATCGCTATCACCTATCTCAATCCTTACGTAACCTACCTGGTACCTAAGACAATTGAAAAAATCATAACTCTGAACTCACCTAGGACAGAGAAGATGTCAATCAAAGCTGAAAGTTAAACCAGTGGTAAAATTTAGCTCGGAACCAGGTTTATCCGTCGGCGGTATGCCTCGGTATATGTAGTTAATCAAACTACTGAGAGACCATCTTTTAGTTATAGGAATTGATAGCCTGGTTCTAGATAAAAGCCTGTTGTCACCACTGTCAGACGTGGGAAATGTATACAACAATTCTTGGCTAAATTGGAGAACTCCGAAATAAAGATCTCGGTAAACCAATCCCACGGGTATAACTGGGAAATCGAAGTCATTTGAATTTCCCAGTAAATCCTCATATTCCGCTCCTAACCCCAGAAAGAAATCTAAGGTTCGTTGGGGAGATTTACGCATTAGATTGATTCCAGGTCCGGTATAGAAACCCCAATCGGCAAAGATATTCTCATCCTCGTCACGGAGGAAAATAGTTCTGACAGCATATTGCCACCTTGGATCGAAGTGATGAAGGTATGTTGCACTGCCAAAATATCTATTTTGTCTCTGATCTGTAGTGCGATCGCTATCAAAGTCAGTTCTGAAGCTCAAATCTATGTCAAAAGAATCGACAGGCAACTGCTGTTCTAAGTTGACATTTATATCTAAAGAATTCTCAGAAGTTAGACCAGAGAAGACTCTTGTCCCGACAGTCAAACCGCCTGCTAAAGGAGTAGGCTGGAAGGGAAAGTTGGGGACTGGCACCGCAGCTTTAGCTACTGCCTGTTGGCTGCGGGCTAATAGGTCTCTAGCTTGCTCCGATCGCCCGATCTGGGAATATTTCAGGGCAATTTCAGTGAATAAACTGGCTTGAATTTCAGCATCTTCCAGTGCTTTGATCGCTGCCAAGCTTTCAGACAAAATTTCAGCAGCTCTCTCTCCTTGACCAATAGGGTCATATTTGACAGCAATTGACCCTGTGACAGAGATTTGGGTGGGGGTATCTTCTATAGTCTGTGCTGTCTCTAAGGCTTGGTCAAGAATGACAATTGCCTTCGAGATTTGACCGATAGCAGCATATTGTAATGCCACATCACTTAAAACAGTTGCTTGGCGCTGGGGGTCTTTAATTGAGTTAGCCATCTCCAGAGCTTGGGACAATATGGATTCTGATTTAATCTCTGATTCACTCTCTGAAATCTCTTCCCTAGACTTGGAGGAATCTCTTGCCTCGGTTGGTATGATTTGAGCTATGCTAGACTTTACTATCTCAGGAGCCGTTTTTGGGGGCAAATTTTTTATTTGTATTACTTCCTGAGTATCTTTAGAAGCAGCCATAGCACTATTGAAAACGGAGAGCCAAAATCCTAGGATAACTAAAATAATGGGGCTTAATTTGCGATTGATTGGTAACATCAAGATTTTTGGCAAAATTTGCCAGTGTCGGTGTTTGTATAAAATTTAAGTCCTTTAATCATAAGGGTTTCAGAACTTTAAATTTCCTTACCGACCAAAATTTCTCGTCTGCTATACAAACACGAGGAGAACACGGGAAGCGTGGTAGCCTAGACCGCGAAGCGGTATTTATATCGGGGCGGAAACGCAACGCGGCGGTTTTAACCGCCGTGAATATTCAATAGTTAGATTATAACCAATAAGTTATTAATTTTTAAAGTCTTTTTTTATCATTTTATTGTATATTAAAGATAGTTTTTAAACAAAATTATTGTCGTGCCAAAAGCATCCACGCCTTCCTTCATTACAGAGTTACCAATGATTGTATCGAGTCAAATCGATAGAGAGCTGGTTGCTCGTTTTCAAGCAGGCAGACAACTATATAACGCTTGTTTGAATGAAGGGATGGTGCGAGTAAATTTGGTACGAAATAGTAAGGCTTATCAGGAGGCAAGAAAGTTACCTATAACTATTAAAAAAGGTAAAAAGTTTGTTACCAATCCAGAGCGAAAAAAACTATTTAACGAGGCTTGGAAGCAATATCGATTTAGTGAATACGAATTACATAGTTATGCTACTTGTGTTGCCAATCAATCTAAGTGGATCGGTTCAAAAATTGATTCCAATACAACTCAAAAACTAGCCACCCGTGCTTTTAATGCTGCCAAAAAGGTGTTGCTAGGACAATCCCAAAAAGTTAGGTATAAAGTACTCTCTCGCTTTCGCTCTTTAGAAGGGAAAACCAATAAGCAAGGTATCCGATGGAAAAACAACCAATTAGTTTGGAAAGATTTAAAGATTGATTGTCGTATTGATTGGACTAATCCAGTTATTAAACACGGACTAGACTCCCAAGTTAAATACGTTCGTATTCTGTGGCGGGAAATAAATGGTAAACGAAGATGGTATGTGCAATTAATAAATGCTGGATTGCCATATCAAAAGCCACAAAACTATGTCAGTGACGGGGTAATTGGACTAGATTTAAATATCTCAAATATTGCTTTTGTGGCAGATCAAAAAGCTGGGTTATTACCTTTTGCTGAAAATGTGCCGAGTTATCAAAAAGAGATAAGGCAGCTCCAGCGGCAAATGGCTCGTTCTCGCCGAAGTAATAATCCAGACAATTATCATCCCGATTTTTTAGGGCAAAAGGGACGCAAAACAGTCAAAAAACCAGGAAAACAAATTAAAGGTAAGCGACAATGGAATAATTCTCAAACTTATCTTAAAATAGCAGCTAAAAAACGTTCTTTAGAACGAAGAAAAACTGCTTATGCCAAATCTCAGAATCGAAAAATTGTTAATGAGATTTTACGTCATGGTAAACATATAAAAACAGAAAATGTATCTGTAAAAGGTTGGCAGAAAAGATATGGAAAGGCTATTTCTGCTAAATCTCCAGGTTTTGTTCAATCGGAATTACTACGCAAGGCTGAAAGTGCTGGCGGAAGTTTCCAAAAATTCTCGACTAGAAATACTGCTTTATCACAAACTCATTTGAATGGAGAACGCATCAAAAAATCTCTTTCTCAAAGAGTACATCGTGATGTAACTGGAGTAGTAATGCACAGAGATTTATTCAGTGCATATCTGGCGAGATTCGTTAATCAGGATGATAAGTTGCTACTGCATCTTGCTGTAAATCAGTGGGAGAGGTCGGAGTCGATCTTAAAGGAGGCATGGCAACAATATCAAAAACTTGCGAGTGGAGTAGGCTCGTCCGAAACCCTGCGGTCTGATTCCTCAGTAGAGCAAGTCTCCTTAAAGCTAAGAAGTACTAGCCAGATAAGTCATGTTGGACTAAAAGCTAGTATTGACTCTTAGCCTGAATCCCCCGAATTCAATTCGGGGGATTGGCTCAAGAATACTTCAACAAAATCCGTTAGAACCAGTATCAAAATAAATGGTAGTAAAGGATGAACAAATCTCAGAAGAAAAAAGTAAGACAGATAACAAATGGAAAACTCACTTCTGAAGAGGTTCAACATCTAAGAAGGTGTGGATTGACCATTCCTAAATCTCCTTCTAAAAGACCAATTAGAAGATTTGCTGCTTGGTGGGAAACAACTGCTGTAGAAAAGTCTTTAGAGGATATAGTCTTTAAGCTCAAAAATGCTGCTCTGTTAGACATTATCAATTTAGTAGCAGGTGTAACAATAATTATCAGCTTGATAACCTGGTGGACAGGCAGAAGAGAAAGATGGGAAGATGAGATTTTTTCAACTTGGCAAGTAGTTAATGATGCTTCTGAAGATAAATCAGGAGTGACAAGGTTAGCATTAGAAAGATTATTAAGAAATAGTTTTTCCTTAAGTGGTATAGACCTTGACAAGACAAACCTAATTAGAGCGAATCTTCAAGAAGCAGACCTATCGTTAGCTTCTCTTCAACAAGCAGTCCTAGGGAAAGCAAATCTTCAACAAGCAGACCTATCGTTAGCTTCTCTTCAACAAGCAGTCCTAAGGAAAGCAAATCTTCAAGAAGCAGTCCTAGACTCAGCAAATCTTCAACAAGCAGACCTGGTGTCAGCAAATCTTCAACAAGCAGACCTAGGGTCAGCAAACCTTCAACAAGCAGACCTATTCGAAGCAAATCTTCAACAAGCATTCCTGTTCGAAGCAAATCTTCAACAAGCAGACCTAGGGTCAGCAAATCTTCAACAAGCATTGCTATTGGGAGCTTCTCTTCGACAAGCCGACCTAGAGCATGCAAATCTTGAAAAAGCAGTCCTATCGGGAGCTTCTCTTCAACAAGCATTCCTAAAGGGAGCTTCTCTTCAACAAGCAGTTCTAATTGAAGCAAATCTTGAAAAAGCAGTTCTAATTGAAGCAAATCTTGAAAAAGCAGTTCTAATTGAAGCAAATCTTGAAAAAGCAGTCCTATCGGGAGCTTCTCTTCAACAAGCCGACCTAAGTAAAGTAAAAAACTTAACCCCTAAACAAATCAAATCAGCCTGTAACTGGCAAAAAGCCAAGTTTGACAAGCAGTTTGAGGCGAAACTTAAAAAAGAACCAGACCAAGAAGTTGATTGTAGCCTCTGGTCAAAATAATAATTCCCCGTTTTACAGATTTTGTCGACTTATCCTGTCAAAAACTGACCTAATCTGTACTCCAGCCATTGTTATTTTAAGATCTCATGACCTTAACATTCTGCGATGAAAAAATTTTTCAACCCAACAACCAAGTTTATAGTTCTTGCTATCCTTAGCTTAACTTTGACGTTAAGTTGGATACCAAACAGTTTCGGACAGATTCCTGGGGTCAGCATCCCCATTAAGAATCGGCAGACTCAATCTCTGCCTTGGGCTTTGAATCAAGCTTATCCTTGTGGGAAATTTTGGTGTAGTGACATTTACATCTACGACTTTGATATAACTACTAAAACTTCAGTACATACTCCACATTATTTATCAAGACTTACTCCTGAATTAACCGTAACGGCATTACAAGAACCCAATCAATCGAAGGCTGAAGTTGGTGAAAAAGTAGAACAGCGAGCGGAATTAGTGCAGCGAGTTTTTCAACAAATTTTTGCAGATATTGTCAGTTGGAAAACTATTCCTGAAGTGCCTCCTATCCCAGAGTGGCAATTCTGGCTACCTATAACAGTCAAACCCTTGCATCCTTGGACTCCCAAAATTGAAGTAGGCATTAAAAATCAACAGACAGTTGTCTATGTGCCAGCCCAACCAGAATTAGGATTGGCCTCACAAACGATTGTCACCGTAACCGATTTTGATGCCAAAGCCAATGGGACAACCAAGGAAGAGTTAGCCGAAGCTTGGCAGACTAGAATTCGTTTATCTCTTAGTAATGCCCTCTGGGGACATGAATTAAATATACAGCATCCTAATTGGCGATGGAAAATCTCAGGGGCAATTATGGGGGTAACACTGGGATTAATGTGGTTGATTCATTTAATTCGCAGTTTCTTGAGAAAATGGAACCATCAATTGCGACGCAGACTCGAAGAATTTACTAATGCCCTGGTTGTTGATCCTGAAGCCACCTCCTCTGAAAATATGGAAAAGAATGTCAGTGAGATTCTCGATAGCTCAGAGCCAATAGAGGGCAAGATATCTGAGCCGAATAATGGTTCAGTCGAACCAGTTAAAACAAAAGTCCCATCCCCTTCACTATCAACAAAGCTCTTTAATTTGCTCCAGAAGCCGGCTGGGAAAAATAAGTCGATGGCTTCTAAGTTTAACCTTTCTGAGGCAAAGCGTTTTTTACAGCACCAAACCTTAATTAAACAGAAAAGAAATTTCTGTCAATTATTTCTGAGGCTGATGCTGATTTTAGAAATGTTGATTTTAGCTCTTAGTCTCAGTATTATCGTTTTTGTATTTCGCCAGACTCGCTTTCTCTCGGTTTGTTTGCTCGAAGAAACGGTGATTCTGATCCTGCTCTGGACAGGGTTAAGCTTTGTCGATAAGCTTGGGGATTTCGCTGTGGATTATTGCCTCAATAGTTGGGCAACTGAGGCACAATTAGCTAATCCTGCTTCCAATCGTTATACCCTTAGAGCAAATACTTATTCCACGGTTCTCAAACGAGGCACAACTGTTTTTACTACCACCTTGGGGATCTACTTGAGTATCTGGTTACTTGGGTTTAATCCTACTGTATTGGCTGGTGCAGGACTTATAGCAGTTGCTGTAGCTTTTCTGTCTCGCAGTTTGCTGGAAGATGCAATCAATGGGATCATGATTTTGTGTACTGACCGCTATGCTCTGGGAGATGTGGTGGATCTGGGTAGGGGAATGGCGGGTGCAGTAGAAGAGATGAATCTGTTTATCACCTGCCTGCGGAATCTCGACGGACAATTAATCTCTATCCCTAATCGCAAGATTGAATTTGTGATTAATAATACTAAAAACTGGTCCAGGGTTAACTTTACCATTAGAATTGCTGGGAATGAAGATATTAATAAGGCCATAGAAGTTATGACTCAAGTAGCAGCCAAAATGCAAAGTGAGCCGGAATGGGGCGAAAAGTTTCTCGAACCTGCGGAAATTTTAGGAGTTGATGAGGTATCTAATGAAGGTATTCTGGTTCATCTTCTAATTAAAACTCAACCCAGCCAACAATGGAGTATGGGTCGGGAATTTCGTCTGCGAGTTAAACAAGCCTTGGATGAAGCTGGTATTTCTGTGGGCATACCCCATCATAAAATTTCTGTGATTCACTCCCAACAAGATAACTCTAATCAGCCATTTCTCACAAATTGATGGGAGCTATCATAAGAAGGTCAACTACCCTCGCTAAAAGCGAGGGCTTGAGAAACTCAATTTTCAACTAAGAGTTGACTAGACTATTAAGCCTAATCTTGGAACAGACTTCCAGGCGTTTCCCTAACCTGGATTATTTCTAAGACTGTTGAGTCAGTCGTTGGGTAGAGCCAAGACATCTTAGATTAGGTAGTCGAAGGGACGTTTAACTTATACTCGGAGGATTATCTCTTGAATCGAGTACCAGTAGTATCCCAAGACGGACAACCATTAATGCCAACTAAATGCTCTAAAGCTCGGAAATTAGTTCGAGAGGGAAAGGCAATTGGTAAATGGAACGACCTTAATCAATACTATATTCAGCTAACTTTTAAACCATCGGGAAAAGAAACACAGTCTATTGCCGTAGGCATTGACCCTGGAAAAAACTATAGCGGGATCGGCTTGGTATCTAAATTGCATACTTTGTTCACTGCTCACTTATTTTTGCCGTTTGAAACGGTTAAAAAGCGTATAGAGCAAAGAGCCATGATGCGCCGTAACAGGAGAAGTAGAAGAATCAATCGGAAACTTCCTTTTAAGCTTAGGGCGCATCGTCAAGCGAGGTTTGATAACCGTCGCAACAAAAAAGTAGCCCCATCTATCAGATCTAACAGACAGCTAGAAATTAGAGTTGTGTCCGAATTAGCCAAGATATATCCTATCTCGGCTATTGTTTTTGAATATGTTAAAGCTGATGTAGATTTAACTTCTGGGAGAAAGAAAGCTCGAAGTGGCAAGGGCTTTTCTGCGGTGATGGTAGGGCAAAAGTGGGCTATCGAGCAGTTCAATCAAATTGCTCCTGTTGTTACCAAGTTCGGCTGGCAGACTTCTAATCTTAGAAAACATTTAGGTTTAGAAAAACAGAAGCATTCTAAAGGTGATGCAGTTGCAGCAACTCATGCGGTTGATGGTGTAGCCTTGGCAGCAAGTCAATTTGTAGATTACCTACCCTTTGAGAATTCAATAGGACATGGTCATCGTTGGCAAGGGAATATAACCATAACTGATGCTCCATTCTTTGTAGTCAGGAGACCTCCTATATCTAGAAGACAGCTTCATCTAATGGTATTTGCCAAGGGTGGTAAGCGTCGTAGATATGGCGGAACTGTTACAAGACATGGTATCAGAAAAGGTGATTATGTCGTAGCAGAACGCAAAGGTATCAAGTACTACGGTTGGTGCAGTGGTGATACAGCAACGAGAATATCGGTTTCTAATAGTAATTGGCAACGATTAGGGCAATTTTCTAAAAACAAGGTTCAATTACTTAGACGTAGCACTGGAGTGATCTGTAAACAATTAATTGGAGGTCGGCGTTTCCTCTCTTCAGCATAGCTGAGAGTCTCCACGCCGAAGAAAAGATGAAACAACTGGTACTAATCTTGGTTTGTTTGTGGTTGTGGTTAATGGCTCCAGCACTCATCAATGCCTCTCCAGTAGAAGCGGAAACCAATTCTCAGGTAACAGAACAATTAGTCCAGCCTGTAGAAACTTATTATTTGTCTGTGTTAGCAGGAGCAAAAACAGAAGTTAAAATTAATCCCCCAGCTACTAAGATTGTGATTACCTCTCAATCGGGAGATACTACAATTTGGTGTGGTGACGAACAAAATGCCTATAGTTGCTCTCCTGGTAAAAGATTAGAGCTTGACTATGAAGTCACTACACCACTAGTTAAGTTTTGGGGAGAAAATCTCAGCGATACTCAAGTCAGGCTACAAATTGATGTCTATCAAACAGTTCCTCTGGAAGATAGTTCAGCAGAAAGGGGACAAACCAACCCAGAAAATGAAAATATAATCTCTCAATCTCAATCTTAAAGCGTAACGGGTGAATCTACATAAATAGTGGGTTCGTCCACCGTGAATTCAATGTGATGAGATTTAAGTTTTTGAGAAATCTTTTCATTGGCTAATTTCAACAAACGCTTACGTAACTGAAGTGAATTTTCCGAAGAACCCAAGATGAAAAAGGTAATTCTGGCACGAGAAGCAAGATGATTCTCTGAATCTACTAAAGTTACTTTGGTACTATGAGGATCGATACCAGATAAAGTATTAGTGCTTTGTTTAACTACCTGTTGGATTAAAGCCAACTCTTGCTGGTTTAATTGACGATTAAAATTAAGATAAAGTAAAACCATTATTTTTCTGCCGCGACTAACATTTTCAATATCTAAATTAGCCATAGTAGAGTTCGGAATAATCATCAAGGTTCCTTTAGCAGCAGTACGGATTTTAGTAGAACGCAAGCCAATTGATTCAACTCTACCAAATAAGCCACTAGGTAAGCGAATATATTCTCCAGGAAGATAGGGACGGTCTAAATACAAAACTACTGTACCTAATAATTGTTCTAGAGTTTTTTGGGCAGCAAAAGCAATTGCTAATCCGCCGATACCCAGACTAGCTAATAATCCCACAAAGTTTATCTGCTTACTTTGGGCAAAAACCATCGCAGCAATAAAGCCAATAATGATATTGGCAATGGTTTCTAAAATGAATAATAGTTCCTCTAATTCTCGTCCTAGTTTATTAATTAAGTTAATGCCATAAAACAGGATAAATTGACGAAATAAACGAGAAGCTAACCAAGCAATACTTATAACTACTGCCAAGTCAATAAAGAATTGTAAAAACTTAAATAATCTCTGATATTCTTCTAAAACATCTAAAGATAGTCGAATTAGAATTAAGCTACCTGCAATTCTAAATAAACTTCTCAAAGGAAAGAGTATATTTTCTTGAATTTGAGTAAAATTTTTCGGAGTAAATTGTCTGACGAGTAAACTGATTAAGCTAGGCGTACCTCTTCCTAGAATCAGTGATAGTAAAATTAAAATGGCAAATATGCCTAATTTGATTCCCAGTTGAATTAGGACTTCCTGGGGTTCAATATTGATATTTAACCAGCTTATAAGGTCTAGAATATTCATGAAAAAACTAGTGCAGGGCGGTGGAAATAACCCACCAGTTACAAAATCTTCAAAGCTTTACCCACCAATACTTCTGACTTCTGATTTCTGACTTCTGACATCACGACTGACCCGTAGCGGCACTAGCTAAATGGTAATTGGTGAATCAATATTGATGGTTTTTGCTTCTAGTTTAAAGGCAACTCCATATTTTTTAAGTTCTTTTGAGAGGTTTTGTTTAGCAATATCTAGTAGCTGTTGTCTTAAGTCCATAGATAATTTACCAGAACCGAGAATAAAAAAGCTGATTTGTACTTGAGTATTCTTTGATTTATCACCTTGAGTAAGCTGAATAAATTTAACTTCTGTATTGCGACTATCGACTCCAAAAATATCTTTGGTACTCTCGAAGATAATTTGTCTAATAAAGGCTTGTTCTGATTCTGGTATGGTTTCATAGAAAGTTATATAAATTAAAGAAATAATTTTTTTAGCCCTGGTATAGTTTTCAATATTTACTTGAGTCAACGAACTATTAGGGACGATAATTACTGTTCCCTTTCCCGAAGTTCTGATGCGAGTAGAACGCAAACCAATAGATTCTACTTTCCCAAAAGTACCATCGGGTAAGCCGATATAATCGTTAACCACAAAAGGGCGGTCTAAATAAATAACAATACCTCCCAATAATTGTTCCAAAGTTTTTTGAGCCGAAAAAGCGATCGCTAGCCCCCCAATACCCAAACTCGCAAATAGCCCAATTAAATTGAAATTATGAGTCTGAGCAAAAATCAACACAATTACCACAGTAATTGCCGTATTAACTAGAAATTTACTGATGATTAATAATTCGCTATCAAATCGACCTCGTTTTTTGACCGCAGCATCTAATAAATATGTATTAAAAAATTGCTGAAATATTTGATAACCCAGCCCGCTTAGTAAAATAACTAAGGTGATTCCGAAAAGTACTTCTAAAAACTTCAACCAAACTGATTGGGCAATACTTAACAGAATCAAATCGCCAATAATTAAGATAGCAGCTAACCCTAGTTGACTGTAATAAGTGGGAATAATTGTCTGATAGACTTCTTTAATCTGGGGAGAAGAAAAAGTAGTAATTATCCAACCAATTAGACGGGGAAGTAAAAAAACACTAATGACCAAAAAAACACTAGTCAATCCCACTATTGTCCATAAAGTTCCCCGCTCAATATTAATTGTTTCTGACATCAAGTTCGGTAGAGCCATAGATAATTTTAATGTCATCAAATCTTAAAATGAGAATCGCAGGAATATACCGCGATTTGTTGTCCTGGGTATGTTGGAAACGAGGCAAATACTTTGCTCAAGTTGACCATAAGTACACTTCTCAAATCTGCCCAGAGTGTGGCACTCATACAGGCAGGAAAGACAAGAGTGAAAGAGTTCATGTCTGTCCTGAATGTAACTATCAAACTTCGAGAGATCATGCTAGTGGTCGAGTAATTTTAAATCGAGGATTAAATAATGTAGTACCGATGGACTGTCGGGAAAGGAAACTGGACGGCACGAATGCGTACTGTCAGGGGTAGCAATATCTAGGCAAGTGCAACGCAGAAATGTCTCAGCGTGAGTTGAGAAGCCCACACGCTCTCCGCATAGCGTGTCAGTGTGTGGAGAGGTCACTAATTTTTACTATAGCGTTTCTCGGACTCATCAGGTATATCTAACACTTGCCTCCCGCCCGAAAGCCTCCTGCCTCAAAACCAAAAATTCTGTATCTCACCAGTATGAAAAAATATGTTTGTTTTAAATTACCTTAGAGGCTTTAGAATTAGTAAAGAACTG
>JASJEK010000254.1 GCA_030064915.1 Xenococcaceae cyanobacterium MO_234.B1 | reverse complement strand
AAACTCAAAGTAATGATTTCCGAAGATAGCCCCGATCCTGATTTTAAAAAGGCTTATGAAACTGAAACAGTAACAGTTTATAACGACAAGAAAGAAGAGGTTGGCAGTATTAGTGTTCGTCATTGGATAGACATGGCAATTCGCATTGAAGGAACGAATAAAACCTTCGGTGTTCATGCAGCAGGTGTAGTTATTTCTTCTCAACCGCTAGATGAAGTTGTACCCTTACAAAAGAATAATGATGGTGCAGTAATTACCCAGTATTTTATGGAAGATTTAGAATCTCTGGGATTACTTAAGATGGATTTCTTAGGATTAAAAAATCTTACCACCATCAAGAAAGCTGCGGACTTAATTAGAGACTATCGTTACACCGAATTAGATTTAGATAGGTTGCCTCTAGACTCAATTCGAGCTTTTAAGATTTTAGATAAAGGTACAAGTAAAAAATTACCTCCTGATGTCAATAAAACTCAGAAATTATTAGAAAAAGGCAATTTAGAAGGGATCTTTCAGCTAGAATCTGATGGAATGCGTCAGATAGTAAAAGATTTAAAACCTTCAGGTATTGAAGATATTTCTTCTATCTTAGCTTTATATAGACCAGGCCCTTTAGATGCTGGTTTAATTCCCCTCTTTATCAATCGCAAACATGGTAAAGAAAAAGTAGAATTTCAGCACAATATTCTAGAACCAATTCTTAAAGAAACTTACGGCGTTATTGTGTATCAAGAGCAAATTATGAAGATTGCTCAAGATATGGCTGGCTATAGTTTAGGAGAAGCTGATTTACTCCGTAGAGCAATGGGCAAAAAGAAAGTTTCTGAAATGAAAAAACATGAAGAAAAGTTTATTGATGGCTCAACTAAAAACGGTGTAATTAAAGAAATTGCCAAGGAATTATTTGACCAGATGATTTTATTTGCTGAGTATTGCTTAAGTTATGATACTCAAATTTTAACTGTAGAATATGGAGCAATTCCCATAGGTAAGGTTGTAGAACAACAAATTGAATGTACTGTTTACACAGTAAATAAGCATGGCTTTGTTTATACTCAACCTATTGCTCAATGGCACAATCGGGGAGAACAAGAAATATTTGAGTATCTTTTAGCAGATGGTGCTGTAATTCGTGCTACTAAAGACCACAAATTTATGACTCAAGATAATGAAATGCTACCCATAGACACTATATTTGAGAAAGGTTTAGAACTAAAACAAATTGATCTCAATGAGGGTTAAGAATTATCATTTGCCCCCTAGAAATATACTGACATACACTATCTTATAGTTCGCCCATGAATCAATGAGTCAAAATACTCAGGACTATAATATCTAATGTAAGGGCAAATGGCCATTCGCCCTTAAAGGTTTTATGGGTCCTAACTCGCGGTTCGCTCATTTTAAAATTTAGCTTATGGTTTGATATTTTGGTTGAGATGGAAAAGGTTTTCGGGATCGTACCGCTTTTTGAGCTGTAGCAATCGCTCGTAGTTACTTCCGTAAGCTTCTTTAACTCTATCTCCTTCCTCTTCGGTCATGAAGTTAACATAGACACCAGCAGATGCATAGGGTGCCGTGGCTTGAAAACATTTTTGAGCCCAAGCAATACAGCTTTCATCTTCCGTCGCATCATCCCATCGTCCGTGCAGGTTAAGCACAAACTTGGCATCCCGATGAAAATATGCCATGGCCTGTGACGGTACGCGGTTAGAGGCCCCCGCTATTAATGCAATAAAGATCTCGCACTGGGGCGAAGGTAAGCTGCCAGCAAACTCAAGCATCACATTCAGCGCTTCATCCCTCAGTTCTGTATAATTATGAGATTTCCAGTAATTCCTAGCACCGGGCGTAAGTAAGGGGTCAAAAGCCTGCTGCCATTTAACATAGGGCTGAGCAACAATATGTTCACCATAACTATTGCCAAAACTACGCAGGGGCTCGATTAGTTTTTCTCCCTCGGCTATATCCCCTGCGTAAAAGATAGCCAGCACAACTACTTTCTTGCCATGCACTTCCTCGGGAAGAAAAGGCAGCGGCGGAGCATTGCGCAGCACTACCCACACATTTAGTTCTTCGGGTGCTGATTCTACAAACTCGCGATACTTTCTTAGTACCTGCTTGGCCTGATCAAACGGAAAAATCATCAATCCCGCCAAGATTTCAGGACCCACAGGATGAAGCTTGAATACGAATTGGGTAACTACACCAAAGTTACCACCACCACCGCGAATCGCCCAGAAAAGATCGCTGTTTTCGGCTTCGTTGGCTCTTATTTTCTTTCCATCCTCTGTGATTACTTCGGCAGATACCAGATTATCTATCGTCAGGCCATACTTACGAGTCAACCAACCAAAACCGCCACCTAGGGTTAGACCTGCTATGCCAGTCGTAGAATTAACTCCCACCGGCATAGCTAGCCCATATGCCTGTATTGCAGCGTCAAGTTCGCCTAATGTCGCGCCCGGTTCGACATAGGCAAGCCTCTTCTCGACATCAACGTGGACATTCTTCATAGTAGAAAAATCGATCATCATGCCACGATCGCATAAAGCGTTTCCGGCAATATTATGTCCTCCTCCCCGGATTGATATTTCTAGCCCTTTCTCGCGAGCAAACTTAATGGCATGGGGAACGTCATCGGCTTCTGCGCATTGAACAATGACAGCAGGGCGTCGTTCAATCATTGCATTCCAGATTTCACAAACTTTGTCATAATCCGGCTCATCAGGAAGTATCACTCGACCCTTGACATTGGTTTTCAGTAACTCAGTGGACTCATCTAGTGTTATTATCATGATCTCTTCTCCTTCCCACAGAAAAAACAACCATTATCCTTCTGCTAGAGAAAGCATAATTTCTGCTAAGGAACGAGGATTAAATAAAGTACTAAAGTACAGAACTTTTTTTGAATCACTCAGTATGATAGATAGTGAGATGGGAAAATTAAACTTGTGTAGATAATAAAATCCTCATTCCTAAATAACCTGAAGCTTCGTTATTATGCTTTTATTCTAAAAATTATGGCGACGATAAAGTTCGGGATGTTACATTTATTAACCGAATAATTGTACAGATGTTGTTAAAACAGGTGTTGTCAAAATTTTCACCAAGTATTTTTACTACTTAATTTTCCATCAATTTATTAAACCTATAGGCTCGATTCTTTCAATCACTAGTTAATCCCAACGCAATACTAAATACATACATCTTACAAGTTTCAGAAATATAATTTGGGACAGTACTCAACTACAATTAAAATCAGGAAAAAATCACAAGAACTATCTAGAGAGCAAATTATGGGTAAGACTGTCGCTGATATTATGACCCCCAATCCGATTTCTGTAACTCCCAAGACACCTCTTAAAGAAGCTATTACCATTCTTGCCGAAAAAAAAATTAGTGGGTTGCTAGTGATAGACGAACAGGGAAAATTAACAGGGATGATCTCTGAATCTGATTTAATGTGGCAAGAGACAGGAGTAGAGACACCACCCTATATTATGCTGCTGGATAGTGTAATCTATCTCCAAAATCTCAGTCGTTACGAAAAGGAAATTCATAAAGCACTAGGGCAAACTGTAGAAGATGTTATGAGCGATCGCCCGATAACGGTTCAATCTCATCAGTCGGTAAGAGAAGCAGCACGGCTCATGCAAGATAAAAAAATACGTCGCTTACCTGTAGTTGATCGAGAAGGGAAAATAATAGGTATCATTACTCAAGGAGATATTGTTCGCATGATGGCAAATGACGAATTCTGACTTTAATTAAATCCAGATTATAAATACATTAGAATCAATGACCATTACCCCAGAATCAGTAAAAGAGTTATTAGACTCCGATAACTTTGGCGATCGCATTAGAGGGATAAATCAACTACGACAAATCGAGCCCTTAATTGCTTTTGAGTTAATCAAGCCCTTAATTGATGACAAAAATACCCGTGTGCGTTACGCTGCGGTGAGTCAGTTAGATACTTTGGGGACTCAAGATTTAACCACATCTTTAGCGATGTTACGCGATCGCCTGTTTAATGATCCAGAGCCAGATGTGCAAGCAGCAGCAGCAGATGCTATTGGTGGGCTTAAGTTAACCGAAGCCTTTGACGATCTAGAAAAGACATACCATCAAACATCAGAATGGTTAATTCAATTTAGTATCGTAGCTGCCTTAGGAGAGTTGGGAGAGCCAAGAGGATTTGAGCTACTTACTGAGGCACTCCAATCAGATAATAATTTGTTACAAACTGCTGCGGTGGGTGCGTTGGGAGAATTAGGAGATAATAGGGCTATACCATTGCTAATTCCTTTTGCTACTCATAAAGATTGGCAGATACGCTATCGTTTAGTTCAGGCTTTGGGAAAACTAGGAGGAGCAGAAGCAGTTGCTACACTCCAAAAATTAGTCGAAGATGATGTAGATCAAGTAGCCCAAGAAGCCAAAAATAACCTGCAATATCATAGTTAATTTATCATAGTTAATTTCCCGATATATTATGATTCTATCTAAGCTTTCTAACCTCTTTTTTAGTACTACCCTTGTTATAGCTTTTACTGTATCCCCCACCCTATCCCAATCCCTTTCTATCGCTCAAAATAATCAAGCATCCACAAAGCAACTTAATGATTTGCTGCGTCAGGGAAAAGAATATGTAGAAGGGAAAAACTATGAGCTTGCCCTTGTCACCTACCAAAAAGCCTTAACTCTCGATCAGGGGAATGCCAAAATATTTTCTAGTATCGGGTATTTACAAGCACAATTAGGTAACTATTCCGAAGCAGCTAACTCCTATAAACGGGCAATTAGGCTTGAACCAAATAACCCAGAGTTTTACTATGCCCTAGCTTATAGCTTGGGAAATGCAGGAGATAATGTTCAAGCAGCAGAAGCCTATCAACTAGCCATCAAATATGCTCCAGAAGATGTTAAAAACCATATCGGCTTAGGAATTGTCTTACTGAGAGAGAAAGAATACGATCGCGCTATTGATACCTATTATCGCATTCTCACTTTAGACCCCAATAACTCAGATGCCAAGCAACTTATGGCTATGGCTCTACTCCAACAGAAACAGTATTCTGAAGCTATTGAATTTTTACAAAAGGCAACGGTTCAAGAACCTGGCAATAGCGTTTTGCAACTACAATTAGCTAATGCTTTTATTTTGCAAGGAGATATCCCCTCTGGTTTAAATACCCTAAAAAAACTTCAGAAGCTAGATCCAAAAAATCATATAGTTTATCTCAAAATTGGCAAAATTCTGCAATTACAAGGGGATAAAGAAGGGGCATTAGATTTTTATCGGCAAGCTATTAATATCGAACCAAATTCTTCACAAGCCCAAGAAGAGATCGGTAATATTTTTCTCAGTCAACAAAACTATCTTAAGGCAATAGTTGCCTACCGTCGTCTGACAGAAATCGCCCCCGAAAACCCTAGTGGTTATCATTACCTAGGAACAGCTTTAAAAGCAAGAGGTAGAACCGAAGAAGCGATCTCAGTCTGGGAGAAAGCCTTACAACTCTATCGCGATCACAGTGATACTGCCAAGGTAGAAGAAATAACTTTATTGCTGCAACAATTCAACTGATTGAACGTTTTTAGGGATTATGGATTAGGGATTAGGGATTAGGGATTAGGGATTGGGAAACGCCTACCGTTGGAAAATTCATGTTTCCCCAATCACCAGTCACCAATTAACAATTAACAATTAACGCCTGCAGCCCTTTAGGGCGAGCATAAGTTTATATTAATTTAAACACTACGGAAAGGTTATTGGCTGGCATAGGGACAATTTCTTGTAAGACTAAACTATTTTCCTGGGCTACTGAGACAACATCCTCTAAATTTCTCACTCCCCACTCAGGATTTTGCAATCGCAAAGATCGATCGAAGGCTTGATTACTGGGTGCAGTATGTTTGCCATTTCTTTTGTAAGGGCCATACAAGTATAAAATACCCCCTACAGGTAAGATACGCTTTGCTCCAGCCATTAAACCCAAACAAGTCTCCCAGGGAGAAATATGAATCATATTGATATTGACAATGGCATTGATGGTAATATCTTGCTCTTCAATACTCCAGTGATCCGCAGCAGCATCTATATCTAGAGGCGGATGCAAATTATCACTCTTGAAATAGTTTCCCCAAGTAGTAATACTTTCTCGCAATTGGGGTTGCGGTTCTGATGGATACCATTGACGGGGTGCTAATCTAGGCGCAAAAAATATACTATGTTCTCCTGTACCACTAGCAATCTCTAAGATATTGCCTTGAGGGGGCAAAACTCGTAATAATACTTCTAAAATTGGTTCGCGGTTGCGCTGAGTTGCTGGTGCGTATCTTCTAGCATCCATATTTTTTTGTATATTAAATAGGGGTTTAATTTTGTAGTGTAATTTATGTCAGAACCTTTAGATACCAAAGAAGAACAGATACAAGTTATCGAAGCTAATGCTGACAGGATAATTGCGATCGCATTGAACAAGTATTAGCTAATGCCTTAGTAAATCATTGGGAGGTTAAATCTAATGGCAAAAATGGTAATCTTGGGGGAACAAAAGTTATGGAAGCAAATTGAAAATGACAGCGGAGGAACTAAAAGCAGCATATAAATTAGGTCAAAGAGATTTTTCTGGCTCAAATTTACCAAAAGCCGATTTGCACAAAGCTCAGTTAGCAGATATTAATCTCAGCCAAGCTTATCTTTATCGAGCTATTTTGAGTAAAGCCCATCTCGAACGGGCTTTTTTGAACCGAGCCATTCTTTGTGATGCCAATTTACACCAAGCACACCTATTTCGGGCTAGTTTAATTGAAGCAGATTTGGGAAATGCTAACTTGACTAAAGCTATTCTCAATCATGCCAATCTATACGGGGCAAATTTACGCAATGCTAATCTTGCTCACGCTCATTTGGTCTGGACAAATTTGCGGGAAGCTAATTTAACTAATGCTTGTCTTGAGCACGCTGAATTAATTAGTGCTAAGTTCTGTCGGACGATTATGCCTGATGGCAGCATAAGAAATGATGATTGTTAATTGAGCCTCCCTTGCATAAATGACAAGGGATTCCAGTTCTCAGGCTATCCGCAAACGGGTTAGAAACCACGTTTGCTTAAACCCTTACTTGGTTAAGGGGACGCTCATCGACCCCACCAATCCGAACAACCCAAATCATTACAAAATGAGCCTTCTAAAGCACGAATTGGCCAGCATTAAGACTTAACCCTTGAGAATGCACCATGTTCCTCTCTCGAACCAGCTAGTATTAGGTTTTCTAGGTTCTTGCTTGCTAACTATTAGGTGCGATATGCAAGCGACTGGCACACCTGAAACCTTGGAACATCCAATTAGCTCGATTATACAATGGCTCAAAGCTTTGCTATATAAAGTTTTTGTGTCTAAATTGTATAGAAAATACGAGGGGTTAAAATCCCTAACTTGTTTTCATCCTTCGGCTAAAGCGCGAAGGCTCTCAACTGGAAGTTTTTCTTGTAGGATTTGCTAAAAAACTTGAAACCTTTGAGTCAAAGAAAGTTACACACAGCCTTTCGGGACGAAAAAAGTTAGGTTCAAAGGGCGGAAAAGCCCTAAGATTGGTGAAACCCCTTCACACCTCTCCTTCAAAACCAGATTTGTTGGCTTCCCCCGAAGGAACAGGTCGCACCTTTTTGTCTTCCTTGTCTCAACAACACAGGTTAAATCTTAAACTTTAGTTGGCGCTAACTTCTCATAAGTTCTCTTTAGCCACAAGATTAAGAAAATTCAAGCTCATAGATATTGCTTTATGTGGATTTTACATATATACTAAAATCAATCTAAAAGAAATAACGATAGATTGTAGCCAATATAAATTGATATCAGTAAGGGTGTGGTCAAAACCTGTTGGTTATCGGTTGAGACTGACACGAGGACACGGAGACGCAGGGAGTTCTCCCCTCTCCGCACCTGTTTTGAGCAACACCAACTGCTTTTGACTGCATCCTATCAGTAAAGCTTTAAGCCTGTCTAATTTCATAATTGTCACTATGCCTATTACTAACAAGATTCACTTTAGGAACTTGCAGGGCGATATCTTCGGTGGTATCACTGCTGCGGTTATCGCCTTACCAATGGCTCTCACCTTCGGGGTTGCTTCGGGTGCGGGAGCTTCT
>JASJEK010000253.1 GCA_030064915.1 Xenococcaceae cyanobacterium MO_234.B1 | reverse complement strand
ATTCCGCTAGAACAGAACAATTAACTGCGGGAGGCACAACTATAAAATCATACAAGCCCCCCGCGCAATGGAGCTTCTATTACCCCGTGCCTTAAGACTCACATCCATAGATTAAAGATTAAAGCTCCAGCAAGCGCCGCGCAGGCACCGTCGTTTTACGGCGGCGTAACGCTGACCAATAGCTAATTATTCAGTTTTTTTGTAAGGAGTGCAAGATGTGAGTATAAACGATAAAATCAAGCTAAGTTCAAAATAAGTACCTGGGCAAAATTCATTTCACACTTCTACATTGCAAGAGCAAGCTTTTGAGGGGGTTCTGTATGTAATTTAATTTGTATATCTATTTAACGCCAATCTATATGAATCCTTAATAGTTCAGGAAAGAGGATTGATGCCTGACCCTATAAGAGAATATCAAATAAACAAACAACAATCGAACCTAAATCGTCTTAATTCTAAGTTACAAGAGCGATTGGGCTACTCAGGCATTTACTCTCAAAGAAATCCTCGGCAGTTTTTTGACAATCTCCCTACTACAGAACAGCAAGAGCTGCTGCAAGAACTTAAAGCAATGTATTATGAAATCTTCACCGATTATTTTACCAAAGAAAATCAAATTAATGATCAGATTGATCGATTTGCCGAAACAGCTTTTTTTGTCAATCTCCCCATAGGTAAAGTTGTAGAAATTCACATGGAATTGATAGACGATTTAGCTCGTGAGCTAAAGTTTAAAGGTTTACATTCAGAATATCTAATTGATTATCGTTTGACTTTAATTGATGTCATTTCTCACCTGGGAGAAATGTACCGTCGTGTAATTACTGAAAAGTACGTCATTTCCAATTTTACTGGCTAGAGCAATTTTTCAGGATTGGGTTGCCAATTTCTAGGGAAAGATCGATGCAATTTGCATACACTCCTCACATTTTCTTCAAATTTAAAGAATATAAATATTGACGAGTTATTGGATGCAGAACAACGATTTGTTTGGCAACTTAGTCCGCACTGATGTTATTCATAGCTCAATATCCCTTCTGCTGATTTTATTTGTTTTTTCATATCTTTATGCCCCACATTCCGCAGCCCCCTGTATGTAGTAGGTTAGTGTTACCAAACCGAGAGTTACAGCGATCGCAAAAACCGATTTTAGAGATCGCTAATTAGAATTTTTCTGGTTATGGCGATCGCTATAACCAGTTTTTTCACATAAAGAGATCGCCATAACCAGAAGAGGCGATCGTTAAACGCTCTAAATATCGTAATCTTTCATGCTTCATGTGTGGGGCTGCGGAATGTGGGTTATAAATGCGGGGAAGTAGTCAATTTCAATAACTACCTCAGATATGATCGCAAGACTTACAAAACGTTTATCGAGAATTCTATTGGGTCTGACTTCTATTAGCTTGATGGCAACTGCCGGAACTGTAGTTGAATGCTTAAATGCCCGACCTAGTTTTAGTGCTGAAGCAGTCCGTTTCAATATTGGTGGTCCCTTGGTGGTCTCTGTGTCCTTTGATTCTTTAGAAACCTTTGCCGAAACAGGAGAAATAACAGGGGATCTAAAGCTGTTTAATTTATTTTTGGATGACCAAACGATGGCGACGTTACGTCAAGGACTTCAGCAACGTCTGCCATTGAATGTAGTGCAAACTTACAAACTAACCTATTCCCCTCTGGGTCGAGATGCGATCGCGCAAGTAGGCAAAGTAGTTCAATTTACCCCTAACCGTAATGGATTTTATGGCCTTAGAGCTGCAGTAATTGGGGCTGCTGCCAATTCAGATGACGAGGGTTGGACGATTCTAGATGCGATCGCACAATTCCCTACCAAAACGATTGAAGTTAATGTCCAAGAATTGCTCACACTGAGACGACTATTAGGTATCTATTTCGACTACAATCAAGCTGCTGTTGATGCGATTGAGACAAGAGCGCAAACTGAAGCAGAATCTCAGTCAGATTTAGATCTAGCGAACTTGTCAGACTTGAGTCAACCAGGACCCTATAAATTTGAGCTGCAAACTCTAAAGGTTACTAATCCAGCTTTGCGTCAAACTGGAGCTGGTCTATCTGTCAACTATGACTTTCCCGTGGATGTCTATCTTCCTCAAGGATTGAGCCAACCCGCACCAATTATCATTATTTCCCATGGATTTGGCGCAATTAAAGAGAATTTTGTCTTTATTGCCGAACATTTAGCTTCCTACGGCTTTGTGGTTTTGATTCCAGACCACATCGGTAGCAACCTATCCTATCGTCAAACCTATCTCCAAGGAAGACTGAATACACTGCTGAGTCCCATCGAGTTTCTCAATCGTACCCAGGAAATTTCCTTTTTAATCGATCAATTAGAAGAAGTAGTTGCATCTAACTCCAAATGGGCAAAGTTGCTTAATGTAGAGCAGATTGGCGTTATGGGTCATTCTCTTGGTGGCACTACCGCCCTGGCTCTAGCAGGAGCAGAGATCGATTATGCTCGTTTGGTTAAAACCTGCGACCAAGACAATGTAATTTTGAATTTCTCATTATATTTGCAGTGCCGAGCCCAATATTTACCGCCTCAGAATTTTAATTTGGGCGACCCAAGAATTAAAGCCGCGATCGCAGCTAATCCTCTTACTAGTGGGATCTTTGGTCCAGAAGGCATGAGTAAAATCGACATTCCCGTAATGATGACTGCTGGCAGTGAGGATCTAGTAACACCAGTTGTGACAGAACAGATTCATCCCTTTGTCTGGATGCAGTCAGAGGCAAAGTATTTGGCTTTATTTAAACCAGCTACTCACTTTGCTACCAGCCAACAAAGCGCCGGCGAAGGAGCTGAATCAATTCCCTCCTTTTTGCTGGGGGAACATCAAGAATTTGGACGGCAATACTTTAAGGCATTGAACATAGCCTTTTTGGAGACTTACTTACGCAATCGCAATGAGTTTTTACCCTACTTAAGTTCAGCTTATGGTCGGGCTATAAGTCAAGAAAATCCCATGAGTCTTCAGATTATCCAGTCCCTGACTCCCGATGAATTAGAGACTGCCTACGGCAAAAAACCGCCTCTTCCTATTATCCCAGATCCAGTTGAATCGGTTACTGCTACTCGGGAAGAGAGTATTCTCAACCAAATTCGACGCACTGGGGTACTGAAGATAGCAATGCGCCGTGATGCTCCTCCCTTTGGCTACATAGATCCCCAACAGCAGTGGTCTGGTTACTGTATTGACTTAGCTGTTGCACTACAAAATCATTTGGACGAAAAGCTCGATCTCGATTTAGAAGTAACCTTGGCAGAACTGCCTTCAACTCTGGAAAACCGCTTTTCCCTGATCCAAGAGGACACAGTTCATCTCGAATGTGGTCCTAATACCATCCGCCAAGATATTGCAGGGATAACTTTCTCTAGTCCAATTTGGACAACTGGAACTCGTTTTCTTAGTAAACGCGATCGCCAAACCAAGATTAATCCCAATCTATCTCTGAAGGGTTTACAAGTTGGTATTTTGAAAAATACGACCACTGAACAATTTATTCAGACTAACTATCCCCAAGCCGAGCTGGTATATTTTGAGGGTCCAGAAGGGCGATCAGAAGCCATCAAGGCAGTTGCAGAGGGGCGCATAGATACCTTTGCCAGCGATAGTATCCTGTCTCTAGCAGAAGTCGCTCAACAAAATTTACCGTCTAATAATTATACTTTACAGCCTCAACTGCCCCTAACCTGTGATTTCTACGGACTCATCTTACCTAATGACGATCCTGATTGGCAAACCACAGTCAATGAATTTCTGGCACAACCATCAGCCGAACAGGTTATGAAGAAATGGTTTAGGCAAATGTTTTCCTCTGAATTGAGTGATTTAGAATACTGTCTCAACCGTTAATATCTCAAATCACTAACAAAAAACCCAGTCACATTAACTGCAACTGGGCGCTTTCTATTAATCTATATGACTAGATTATTCGTTCCTGGACAAACCTATGCAGTAGCTTCTGGTAAGCTTACTTTGACTACTTTATTCTTTTCTTCTTGAGCTATTGGTAGAGTCAAGTTAAGAATTCCGTCTTTATATTCTGCGGTAACGTTGGTGTTTTGAATTCTCGCTGGTAGAGGAATTACTCTAGAGAATTTGCCATAGCGGAATTCAGAGCGAGTTCTACCGTTTTCTTCAGATTTGGTTTCAGACTTACGTTCGCCACTGATAGAAACACTATCGGCTGTAACTTGAATATCTAAGTCTTTTGCTTCCATACCAGGAACTTCTAGTTTGAGATGTAGTGCATCATCGGTTTCAGTAAGTTCGGCTGCTGGTACTTTAGCCAAATTACCGAAATCACCCCAACTTTCAGGAATCATTACATCATCAAAAAGGCGATTGAGTTGACGTTGTAGAGAACTAAATTCTTGCCAAGGATTGTAACGTACTAAAGCCATAATTCTTGCCTCCTTTGAGTGCTAAGTGCTTTGTTAATGTGGTTTGTGATTAACTTCAATTCTTATATTAATTTCTCAATAAAAAAAAGTAGGTGTGGTTTATGTCCCAATCAGAGTAGAGGTTTCTGCCCGAACCAAAAGTAGTAGGGAAAGCTATAATTTAATAAGTTCGGTTGTTGCTGATTTGGGAAATTATTGGAGCGTCATTTTTACTATTTTATGGACTTTAACTATTTTTGGCTTAATTCAAATACTTTTTGGGAAGTATAAAAACAAACGTTAAATTCTCTAAAAAAGTTCATTCTTCCTAACAATAATGGTACTTCATTAGATTTACTCCAAGCAAAAACTAATCTAACTAAAGAAAATTCACTTATTTGTGCAGAAAGTATTAAACCTCTTGCTTCAACTGGTGCTAAATTTCCTGCAAGCATGACAGAAGTTGTTTGTTCGTTCCAATTTGCTCCTAGTTTAACCCCAATATCATAGGGTAAGACATTAACACTCGCACCAGTATCTAATAAACCTGAAACTTCTACAAAATTACTATCTTTTATAAGGATAAAAGCTAATTGGGGAATTGAATCAACTACACCAAAAGCATCAGGATTATCTGTAAAGTTAAACCGCTGTGATTTAGACATTATTTTGTTTTTCTTCTTCTAATAATGCACCTAATTTATGCGCTGCTTCGTGGGAATTGTAAGGAGATACAATAGAATAAGTTGTATTTGGTTGTAACTGTATTTCTTCTTCTTTGGCAAGTTCTATAATTAAAAATTGCATCACTTTCAATTTATCAGCACGGGATAGATTTTTTAAAGTTGGATAAAGATCGGTAGTATTCATCATACTCATTACCATTAGTATCAGCTAGAATAGTATTGTTCGTTAAGTTTTTATTGTCTTTCAAAATTTTTTCCAAAATTTTATCCTTATGAATAATAACATTAAGGAATTAATGATGCTTCAAAAAGTATAACATCTAAGTTAAATTAGAATTTAAAAATTGAGCAATCACTACCAGATTAATTAATTTTAAAATTTGTTTATTAATTTAAAATTATCAATCCCAACCATTCAAAACTCCATAAATACCCCAAATAGCCATCGCTCTTAAATAATGACTAGCACGAAAAGTCCCAACAGCAGTAATTGCTTCAGGAGTGCGAAACTGTAAGCCATTTTCATAGACTTGTTTCACCACCGTTTCTGTTAGCTTAAAAGCCTCTTCTTTCATTCCCATTTGCACCATAAAAGCAGCCAAACCGAAATTAATTCCCGTCCAAACTTCCAGAGGATGAGTATCATCTGGATTCACTGGACTACCATCAGGTAAAACCCCATTAGCTGCGCCATATTTTCCCTTATGAAACTTAAGAAAACAAGCATCATATACTTTTCTTAAAGCAGATTCTGCATATTGATTTTCTACTACATCAGGTAAGCCTAATAATCTGGCGTAAAATTGTCCGCAAAGTTGATCTGCCATTACAACATTAGAATTACTCTTACTATCGAGACGGTAATACTCACCATTCCATAGAGTATCGTGATAGAGTGCGCGAGATTGATGCAACCATTCTTTATAGATATCAATAGTATTTTCGATTCCTTGAGGAAAGTCTGCTGGCTGTAAATTAGGATTCATGGGAGGATTAGCAGTTAAAGTCTCACCAATTTTTATTGCAGTTTCCAACGCAGCTATCCATAAACCACCGCAGTAAGCACTAATTCCTTTTAATCTCCAGTCATCAAAAGTCTGATCGGGTGCGCCAGAGTTTTCAGGAATCCCATCCCCATCTTTGTCGAATTCTTTTAAATATGCCAGGGTGCAAACAATACTATCCCAACATTCCCAGAGAAACTCTGTATTGTCTCCTTTAGTAAATAGGTAATCTCGATATACTTGCAATACAAAATCACAGGGTAAATCTTTCCACTGGTTGCAATCTTGATAGGATGTGTAGTTAGTAGCTGACCAAGGATGTTCGTTAGGTGCGCCTAAGTCGTGAGGAGTTGCGCCTGCTGCTTTTCTGAGGGCTGTTGCACTGTTATAGCCGATAATTCGGGTTTTATCGTCACTTTTGGGAATAGCTCTCGCGAATGCTGATAATACCGCCTTATCTAGCTTCGACCATAACATCATTAAAGCAAAAGAACCGTATAAGCGCACGTCGAGGCTTTCATACCAACGGTAATCCATACACTCTAGTACTCCAAACTGTCCTACAGGATCATCTTCTGTAGCTGCACTCCAGAGAGTACCACCTTGAGATAGTAAGTAAAGCTCATTAAACAGATCCATTTTAAACCAATCTGGTAAATCTTCCCTATCTAATATTGGTTTTTGCCAAGCTTCTATCTCTTCCCGCCACCAGTCACTATGTTTTAAAGCTGTCCTAACAATACTCCAAGCATTATTACCTGTGCGTCCAAAAAAGTCCGTATAACGACGATAGTATTTAATACCTTCAGCAAATTCGGTAACTGGGAAGTCCCAAGCCAAAATAAAGGGTATTTTTTTTGTTTTCCCTGGTCTAATTGTAACCCGAACTGCGATCGCACAAGCAATTTGTTCCCCAGGAGAGGCGGGGGTTTCATCTTCTCTATCTGGTAACGATCCATTGGCTGCGAAACAATCCCACACCTCACTACCATCCCCTTCAGGATTCCAACGACTTAGATAGAATACTTCTAGAGAAGGGTTATTGACAGTTGCGATCGCAATTTGCCCTTCTCCTTCTTGTATCTCTTCATGGGGTTGTACCCGATTTAGCAAACAGCCTACTCGATAGTTATCCTGTATCCACTGATTATAATTTCCTGTACTATCGCCCCATTTTGGTTGATACTCATATTCGGGACTTCCATCATCCCTTACTTTCACTTCAGGGGATTTAATAGCATTGGTAAACCAACCTACGGTATTTTGCCATGTCAGCATAATACTGAGAGTAATTGGCTTATCTGTAGGATTATGAGCCGTCCAATCAAAGATAGCTACGGGATAACTGGTTTCTTGATAATTTTCTTTCCAGATCGGCGAAAACTGTTCGCAAGTTAACTCAGTTGCAAACACCCCTTGATACTCATACCAACTACGGGGATATAACGCAGAATAAACCCCCTTCTCTTTCGGATACCAATTCCATCGGGATAGTAGGGGCGTTTCGCGAAAAGCCCCTACAAGGTTATCTGTACACATAGCATACGCCTGAGTCTCCCCACCTTCCACCGATTCAAACACACTAAACTGACAAGCAGGAATAGACTTAAATATATGTTCTCCACCGTCTAAATGCCAGAGGTTAAAATCTCCTTTTGGCGATCGCCCGATACATCCTGCACCAAAACCCCCTAAAGGCGCACCATGCCACGCACCATCATCTAGATTGCTAGCATAGCGGACAGTGTAGGGCTTTTCCCATCCTTTACCAATGGGGCGTTTCCAAGCACAATGAGGAATCTGAGGACGAGGTATTTGATAGGATGTCATATCGTTAGAGGTGGTTTATTTTCTTAGAATTAAAAACCAAAAGCACAAGTTTACAGATTCTAATTCTATAATCACAACAAACAATTAACCTAAAGCTTTTGAGCCAGTCACCGTTACTCCGCGCCCTTAACGACGGAGCCTGCGCGGGAAGGGGGCTTGTATGATTTTATAGTTGTGCCTCCCGCAGTTAATTGTTCTGTTCTAGCCCCATTCCCGGACCGCATTCCGCGGT
>JASJEK010000045.1 GCA_030064915.1 Xenococcaceae cyanobacterium MO_234.B1 | reverse complement strand
CGATAGCGGTATGCTCTTTGTGTCATACATCACATCATACCACATCAAATGTAAAACCAATAATTAGAGGGGCGCGAATTCCTCTCATCACTAAAAGTGAGAGTCTCCTTCGCGCAAATGCAAGATGAATTAGGCTCAAAGGTGTTTCTCTTGGTACTACTACCAGAGGACGACCCTCTTTAATTTGAACATCTGCTGCTCTCTCTAGTAAATCAGAACTTAAACCAGCAGCAATTTTTGCCACTGTACTCATACTACAGGGAATTACAATCATTCCTAGAGTCCGAAAAGAACCACTAGCAATATTTGCTCCCACATCTCCCCAACGGTGACAATTGAGTTTACCCGAATGAAAAACCCCGACTTTTTCTCGCCAAAAATGTTCTTGTAAATCTGGTTCAAGAGGTATCTTAATATTTTCTTCCGCTTGCCACACCATATAAGCACCACGGGAAGCAACTAGCTCGATGGCATAATCGGCTTCTAGGAGAAATTTAAGGGCGCGGACGGCATAAATTAGACCAGAAGCCCCGCTAATACCGATAATTAAAGGTTTATTCATTAAAATGGTTACGATATTGTCTTAGATAAGTCCTTCAAATTCCAAGTCTTCTATGGTTCTTAGCCCTCTGGGATCACCTACTTTGAGGATAGCGGATCTGGCATCTTCTTTGACTCCCAGGTCCTCATCTTCTACTAAAGCTTCAATCAGAGCATCGATCGCTGTCGCATAAACTACATTAGAAGGAAGTTCACGACACAATTGTCCTATTGCCCATGCACAGTTACTTCTGACCGCAGCTACTTTATCTCGTCTCAAACCTTCAATTAACGGTGGAATAGCAGCAATGATTGTCTCATATTCTAGGGTTGCTACTTGAGCCAAACCACTAGCAGCCCACAGACGGACTGCGGGAATGTCGGTTTTTAGGGCATGAATTAGAGGGGGTACGGCGCGAACATCCTTACTATTACCTAATGCCCAGACAAGACCCTTACGGACATAACCATTCCAATCCCTTGCTAATAGATCGATTAGAGGCTGGACAGCTTGGTGGCTGGTATTTCTTCCTAAAGCATAGGCAGTACTAACCCTCACTAGAGGACATATATCCTGGAGTAAATTGATCAGAAGATGGATAGCTCTTGGCTCTTGAAGTTCACAAAAAGCCCTCGCTGCTAACATCCGTTGGGACTCTTCTGGATGGGAAAGTAGGGTCAACATTTGTTCTGGATCGGGAGGAGGAAGATCAGAATTTGCCCCAGTAGAATCTGTATTAGGGGAAGGATTACTCGCCTTTCCTTGGTTTTCTAAGAGACTTAAATCGTCGTTGTACATATCAATCGAATTTATCTTATCTTGGTCAATTTCTCAAATGATTCTTTATTATCTATTGGATAGTTATAGCTCTGGCATTTTTTTATCAGATGATGAAGGCAAATCCAAAGATTTGAGCATTAAGAGAGATTGAGTTTGAAAGCCCATTTTGCGATATAAATGAAGCGCAGGCTGATTATCAGCAAAGACTTGAATTCCCATTTGGCGATCGCCTTTCCTCCTTGCCCAAGCTTCCGCAAGATTGATTAAACTTGTTCCAATGCCACAACGACGGTGCTGAGGATGAACAAAGAGTAAAAAAATGTGGCTGTAGCGTTCTCCATTTACTTGGTCTATGGCGTTTCCCATCCACAAACAAGCGACGGTTTCTGACACAGAATTTTCCACCCACCACAAGGGTGTATCCTGGGAGAGATATTGATTAACTGTTACGGCTAAATGGTTAAAATTGCTTTGGTTGGGGAATAACTCTTGATAAGTTAGCTCCATAAACCTAGTAAGCAGTTGGCGATCACGCAGTGCCACTTTGTGATCACGTAGTGTCGCTTTGCGATCACGCAGTGCCACTTTGTGATCGCCAGTAGAGATTATGCCCTCACCACAATATCTTAGACTGTATCCTAAAGGGAGAGTTGATGACATTGAGTCTTCAAGGAATTGAGTTGATAATTACAATCGCTTCTAGTCTTTACAGAATTTAAACCATCAAGAAACATAATTGGGTTAGACAGCGTCTGATGTCGAAAAGAGATTAAGAGGATTAGTCAGAGGATTAGTCATTGTCATTCCTAATTCTTCTGAAGCTACAGGTGCCGGAGATGCCAGATCGGAAGGAAGAAAAGCTCTGGAACTTACTGCCACTAGGGCTACTAAAAACATTATTAGTATAAGTAGAGGACTGATATATTGGCGAAAGAAACTCATTGTTGTTAGTCTTAAAAAAAATTGAAATCTGTTGTAACCAAGAAAAAGTAGAAATATTGTCCTATTAGTAGGAATCTTGCCTTATACGATAATATCGTAAATATCGTAAATTCGATTGATTAGTTGCTATTCCAGTTCCACACTAAGATCTATCTAGTTGCCTAAGCAGAACGTTCTTTCGCTAAAATTTACTCATATTGCCAATAAATGATTTATGTCCGATCCAGACTACACTATTCCAATTTCACAAGGGGAAGACTCCAACTTAACCCCAAAGGTTGAGTATGGTTATAAGGCACTTAATCGGGGAGATATTATTGGTGAACGATATGAAATTGATCAAGAGTTAGGGTGTGGGGGGTTTTCAACAACCTATCTGGCTAATGATCTTGCTTTTAGGGAGCTAAAAGGGGATGGAAAACAGGAACAATTAAATAAATGCGTTATTAAGCAACTACAACCAAGATTTAATAGTCCTTCAATTTGGGAAAATGCTAAAGAACGTTTAGATACAGAAGGAAATGTTCTAAAGTCTCTAGGAGAACACGATCGCATTCCCCAATTTCTGGATCACTTTGAAGAAGATGGGCAGTTTTATCTAGTTCTAGAATTTATTAAAGGTGAAGAATTTGAACATGAAGTTCAAAGGCAAATTTTAAATGAAGCCCAAGTGATTGATTTCCTTTGGGATGTATTAGAGATTTTAGATTTTGTTCACCAACAAGGAGTAGTTCATCGGGATATTAAGCCTAGCAATTTAATTAGAAGAGTTAAAGACCGCAAAATAGTATTGATCGACTTCGGTGCAGTTAAAGAAATTGGTAATTTAATCCTAGAATCAGACCAAGAACTCCAAACTCCTCATACCCAGATTATTGGAACACCAGGGTATATGCCTCCCGAACAAAATCATGGGAGTCCTACTTACAGTAGCGATATTTATGCTCTAGGAAAAACTGCGTTCTATGGATTAACGGGAAAGTCTCCTATAGAGTTAGAAGAATTTGAAACTAATGAAGCTATAACTTGGCAATATACAACCCACTTCAGTCCCAAGTTAGTTAAGATTCTCAAAAAGATGACTTCTCCGAAAATTGCCGAACGTTATAATTCTGCTCAAGAGGTAATGCAAGACCTCAGACCTCTGCTACAAATAGGCAAAATTATCCAAAATCGTTATTATATTGAGAAATATCTCGGTGGCGAAGATAGAGTTAATAACTATTTAGTCAAGGATATTACTCAACCAGAAACAGTATATTACTTCTTAAAAAGATTAACCTTATTAGACAACACTATAGCAGGAATAAGTTGGACACTGCAACAAATACAATTACAAATTACGAGACTAACCAAATTAAATCGACAAGAGCAAATTCCTCAGATATTAAACTATTTTATTGATGAAAATCATATTTATTTACTGCAACAATACATACAAGGAGATAGTATTGCTCAACTTATTGAAAGGAATGCCAATATTTCAGAAGTAGAAATTGTTGAGATTCTATTAGATGCTGCACAAGTTTTAGCGGTAGTTCATAAACAAGAAATGAATCACGGTAATATTCAACCATCAAGCTTGTGGCGGAGAAAAAGCGATGGCAAAATTTTTCTCTATGATTTTGCCTCAATAAAAGAAACAGTTAATCTTTTTTCTAATAATCAAACTGGTTATTTCGTTCCTGAATCAATATCCGCTACAGCAAAGTTTAATGGTGATATTTATGGGCTGGGTATGACAGCAATTCATTGTTTAACAGGTATTATACCTTGTGACCTCTTTATTGACTCTAATAGCCAGAAAACTTTGTGGCAAGATAAGTTACGAGTCAGTCCAGCCTTAGTAAAAATTTTCCAGAAAATGATTGGTTTAGAAGGTAAAAAACCCTATCGTTCTATTAATCATTTAATTAAAGACCTTAAGAAATTACAAAATAAAACAACTTTTACTGCTCAGTATATATATCTTGCCCTAATTCCTTTGTTCTTGGGTTTAACTGGTTATATATTCCTCGTACAATGGGGTCAAAGAGCAGCGATTTTAGAGTTTTATAAAGGAGATTTAAAACTAGAAGCTGGTAACTATAAACCAGCAATTAGATATTATGAAGAAGGACTGAAAAAAATAACTAAAAATAGCAGACAAGTTCGTAACTATGAACAGGTTTGGCTCAAAAAAGCTCAAGCATTAACCAAGCTCAAACAACATCAAGATGCCCTAGAAACTTGCACAGAAGCCCTCAAATATTATCAGAGTTATCAATTATGGAATTGTCAAGGATTGGCACTAGATAATCTTCAAGAATATCAAACTGCTATCACTGCTTATAATAAAGCGATCGCCATCGCCCCAGAAGCTCTATGGTGGCTCTGGAATAATCGTGGAGAAAGCTATTTAGAGTTGGAACAAAATAATAAAGCGATCGCAGATTTTGAAAAAGCCATTCAACTCGATCCCAAAAAGAGTTTTATTCCCTGGAATAACATCGGTAAGTTACGTTATCAACAAGGTAATTATCAAAAAGCTATTGAAGCTTATCAAAAATCTATTGGAATTAAAGATGACTACTTACCGGCTTTAATTGGCTTAGGTAATGCCCAAAAAGCTCTAGGTAAATCTGCCTTAGCATTGCAAGCTTACAACCAAGCACTTAAAATTAATCCGAAATCTTATGAAGCTTGGTACAGTAAAGGCTCAGTAGAAGAATCTTTACGGCAAGATCGAGAAGCAATGAAAGCCTATCAAAAAGCGATCAATTTGAAGCCTGACTGGCAATTAGCCTTAGATGCTTTACAAAGAGTTCAAAGGAAAGTAGAGATGAGAGTTAAGTAGATTAATGAGCGCATAACTACTTATATATTTGCTTGTCCGTTGTCTGGGGACTATAACTGTGATGAATCAATACCTAATATCTCAAAACTGAACTATGGATATGTTGCATTACGACTTTATTGAAGTTTCTTGTAACTGGTTAGGAAACTTCCCCTCAGATATGACTCCTGTGTTGGCACAAGTTATAGAAGACCCTGATATATTAGGACAGATGGAAGCTGCATGGAATAACTTTATTGAGTCTGGTCAAGTTTGGGCCTTAATAATTGGTCTTTTTATTGGTTATGTATTTAAAGGTTTTACTAGTTACTGATTTACAATATTTAAGACTTTATCTTTAACTGTTAATTTATATAATCTATTGTGACTCAGAAAAATACCTGGAGCGATCGCTTTGAATCTGCTTTACATCCCGCGATCGCTGTTTTTAACGCTAGTATCGGGTTTGATCTCGAATTAATTGAATACGATCTTACAGGTTCAATTGCTCATGCCAAAATGCTTGCTAAAACAGGGATTATCTCTGAAGCAGAAGCAGAACAACTAGTGGCAGGTTTAGAGCAAATTCGCCAAGAATACCGTCAAGGAAATTTTAACCCAGGAATAGATGCAGAGGATGTTCACTTTGCAGTAGAAAGAAGACTTACAGAAATTGTGGGAGATACGGGGAAAAAACTCCACACTGCAAGATCGCGAAATGATCAGGTAGGGACGGATATTAGACTGTATCTTAGAACCCAAATTCAGGAAATACAGAGGCAATTAAGACAATTTCAAGGAGTATTACTCAAATTAGCAGAAAACCATGTAGAAACCCTGATTCCTGGCTACACTCACCTACAACGAGCCCAACCTCTAAGTTTGGCACATCACCTATTAGCCTATTTTCAAATGGCGCAACGGGATTGGTTAAGGTTAGGGGATGTTTATCAAAGAACTAATATTTCTCCCCTCGGTTGTGGCGCACTAGCAGGGACAACCTTCCCTATAGACCGTCAATACAGTGCAGAGTTACTAAATTTTGCTGGTATTTACGAAAACAGTCTCGATGGAGTAAGCGATCGCGACTTTGCCATTGAGTTTCTTTGTGCTGCGAGTCTGATTATGGTGCATCTGAGCCGTCTTAGTGAAGAGATGATTCTTTGGGCATCAGAAGAGTTTAACTTTATTAAACTCAAGGATAGCTGCGCTACTGGCTCTAGTATTATGCCTCAGAAAAAAAATCCTGATGTACCAGAATTAGTCAGAGGAAAAACAGGAAGAGTCTTCGGTCATTTACAAGCTTTGTTGGTAATTATGAAAGGCTTACCCTTAGCCTATAACAAAGATTTACAAGAAGATAAGGAAGCAATTTTTGATGGGGTCAAAACCGTGAAAGCTTGCTTAGAAGCTATGACTATCCTGTTAGAAGAGGGTATTACTTTTAATAGTGAACGTCTAGCAACCGCAGTTACCGAAGACTTTTCCAATGCTACAGATGTCGCTGACTATCTAGCAGGCAAAGGCGTTCCTTTTCGGGAAGCTTATAATTTAGTAGGTAAGGTAGTAAAAACCTGTCTTGCTAGGGGCAAACTACTCCAAGATTTAACCCTAGAAGAATGGCAACAACTCCACCCTGCTTTTGCGGCAGATATTTACGACGCGATCGCCCCTAAAAGGGTAGTTTCTGCTCGTAATAGCTATGGGGGTACTGGTTTCGAGCAGGTAAAAGATGCCATCTCAAAAGCTCAAACCCTGCTTCAATCTAATAGCAACACCTAACTCAACTCAGCTTTGATAATTCATCCAACAATTATCAATTATCAATTATCAATTATTAACAATGGGTAGTTATGAGCAATTTATTTTACAAGTTCTTATATAGCGGTGTGCAATTGAGTGAGATACATACAAATTTACTATAATGGTGTGCAGTTGGATGACCCAGAGCTTGTGAATCGGGGATTTAACTTTGGCGATCGCGTCTCGTAGCAATTTGTCACTTATCCGACCAATTGAAGTAGTATCATGGGGCTCCGAGAAAACTAGACAAAACTAGACAGACTTTATACTAGTAAGGGTTGTAGCCTACTAGTTAAGGGGGACAAATCGCCCCATCAATAGTATTTATGAACTAAAAATAAGTAGAAATACAGGGGCGATTTGTCCGCGAAGGGGGCTTGTATTCTACAATAATTTGATTTGTTATTACATAGATCTATTTAAGCCCCCTTCCGCGTCTGTCTAGTTTTGTCCTGATTTTTGCCTGGGGATTATAGCGATCGCTATTCAATTGCAAGGAACATTGACTCTTAAGGATAATTCTAAATTAATTATCTATGCCAAAAGTATTATTGAAGCTGAAAGGTTTATCAAGAAAATAGTTACTAGTAACTTGATTGATAAAAAGTACTTAGATAAAACAAACTACAATATTAAATCTTACAAGACTCACTATGTCGCGGTATAGGTCGAACAGACAGAAAAACTCTACTCCCACGAATCACGGAGTAAATTAAAAGTGAACAAATATATCACTTAAAGAGGCTTTTTGTATGTCTACTCCTATCACACTCTCGGCTACTACCGCTGTCGGTCAACTATATGAGTTATGTAATGTTTTATCTAGTTATAACTTCTATGCAATGGGTGGTTCAATTATCGAAAATATTCAAACTCTACCTAATGCTTTATTGTCTTTAACTGACCAATTTAATTTTACAACTGAACCTAGTACCGAACCATTGCCAGCAATTCCCGACTATAACCGAGTTGTAGTAAATACTTTTGAAAGATACTTGTTTCACTACTCATCTATTTTGTGGGCATCCCTAGAGAACAAAAGAAATAAAAATGATGCAATTAATTTAATTACAACTAACGTAGAAACAGCTATAAATTTTCGGCTTGAGATGACAGTTTATAGTGTAGAGCCATCTACCCCTGAACCTACCCTAGAAGTGCTTGAATTTTCGTAACTTCTCAAAAAGCCAGGGGGTGCTCGCCGCGAAAAGTTACGCCAAAGACACAGAGATTGTTTCGGCGAGCCCCCCCTGGCTTCCGTCAACTTTTTGGGCAATAAGTTCCCCTTGGCGTGGGAATCACATTTTGGCCACTAACTCGATCCTTGAGGTAGTCCCAGAAGGAAACTCCGTTCCTTGCGACAAGTCTTTTTGAGACTAGCAAAGGTATCCCGACATCTCCGTCCTGACTCACTACGAGTGCTGCCACTGATCTTGCGTTTAGTGACAAATTCTCGGATGTCTTGCTCACGCTTCGTTGTTGTGGAGCGGTAACTCCGGTTTGTCTAAAACTTTGAGCAGCTCACTATGAGCGTCGGTTGAGCCGTCGCAGCACTTGATTGAGAGTTTCAAAAGAAGTGTTCTGGGTAAAGATTTGGTCAAAACTGGCTTCGAGGTCAGCTTTCTCTTGTTGCTGCTCTTCCGAGGTTAAAGTCTTGTAAGTTTTTAAGTTCTGATACAGTGACCAGATTTGGTCTTGGACGGTTTCGATAGCAAGTCTTTGTGGTTCTGTGAAAGGAATGAGCTTGTTAACAAGACGCGAGCGCATGAACCCAGCACAATCCATGTGCGAGCAATCGGAATTGTCCCGCCCCATCACGCTCTTAGACCCAAGTCTGGAGACACGCCGCTAACGATGACCGCTCCGAGCAAGGCTCCTTCAGTAGCCGTCTTCACATAGCATGTCTTTGAAGATTCCCAACTCTTTGAGGTAAGCTAACCATTCCTCTTCGTTCTTAAACACTCGGTTAATCGACAGGCTCAGAGGCAGCCACAAAGATTGGGGCAACTTCTGCTCACTCATATAGGGAGCTGGCTTCACTGCTCAGAACATAATCTGTTCTCTCACCTCTTAACAGTTCCAGAAAATTAATCCGATTCAAGCGCGAGGTGGTCTCAAACCAGGCGAACCATTCATTCCCAATGTGGGTGCAATAGCTATTGACCCCTTGATGACGAGCACTGGTATCATCTGTGTTGATATAGCTTGACACACTCAAGCCGACCCGCAGAATGTCTTGCTTCTCGGCATGGTAAGCGTCTTTGTCTTCCACCAACAATCGGTTCAATTGTCCGGCTCCAGATGTCTATGTCCCACTCCTGCATTTGTTCGAGGAGCTTTGGTTGGGTAACATGGCAGTGGTGATATTGATAGAGCAGGTAGCCTCTCAGAGTTAGTCCAAAGTGCCCTAGGCGTCGTACTTGCTCTCTATACTTTCCCTTCAGGTATTCTCCTGTTGGTGTTTTCCTTCCTAGCCAATCGATAGCGCGTATTATGGGCTCTGATAAGAGCGCTCTTGAACTGTGTAATCTTGGTATCCCTTAAATTCTGAACCAGGGGGAATTTCTGCCGTCGGTTGAATAATTGTCGTTTCGTGGATAGGTAAAGAGGCAGTCTTGTGTCGCTTAGTTGAGCCTGGACGTTTCTTGTGAGCCTTGTTTGACTGACTGGCAGACTCTTCGGCATCCTCCCCTTCTTTTTCGGCTTTCTCTTTAGCTTCTAGTCGGCTCGGCTTAATCTTCGGCTTCTCTTTTTCTCCCTAATGGATACAAGGGATTACTGGCTGGCAACCTAGCAATGCTTAATTCTCTAATTGATTAGGTAGCCATTAAAAATTAGTGTCACTAATTAGTGACACTAATTCAGAAAGCGATAGATAATAAAACACCACCACTAAATTAACAGATTCAGAGATACGGGCAATTATGCTTCAATGTAGAAGCCTGTCAACAAGAGATGATGATGATTAAATAGCGATCGCAGTTTAAGAGAATTAACCCACAGTAATTTTTTGCCATATTGCGATCGCCTGAGATAATTAGAGGTGCTTTCCTAAACCTCAAAAACAACCTCAACTAATTAGTGATCGGCAATTAAGAAGGGTTTGAAGAAGAAAAATCTTACTTCAAAAGATAGATTTTTCATTCACCAGAAAAAGCGCAGACTAATTATCAAACAGCATAAACTAAAAGCATTGCAGGATAAAGACATTAGCTTATGTTTTGGCACTAAAAAGTTATTCAAAGCCCAATATCACCTAGAAGCAAATGGTTACTCAAATCATGATGAGTGGTTGGCAGATTGGAGAGCAGCTAGAGCCTCTAGTTTTATGATGGTTGGGGCAAAAACTTACTCCTCTGGCAATCAACTATGTCGATTAACTAGTGATGGTGAGCTAAAAATAACAATTCCTCCTTGTTTAGTCAAACAATTTGGTGGTCATGTTAAATGCAATGGCATCAAGTTCAGGTATGGTCAAGAATTTATCGATATTGCTTTGACTCCAACTAAGCATAAGCGAGGTAAAGAATATCGTAATGGAACAGAAAAACCCGTTACTCACCGTTTTGTTAAAAGAAAAAGGGGATGGTATTTGCATACCACGGTAGAATTACCAGATATACCAACTATCTCGAATAGAAAAAATGGAGTAATCGGAATTGACCTAAATGCTAATAATATTGCCTGGGCTTATTGTGATAGTGAAGGCAACCTTAAACAACATGGACAAATTAAGATTGATTTGAAGAGTAAATCGTCTGGTCAAATAACACATATTCTCTCTCAAGCTATTGGACAAGTTATTGACATTGCTTACGATATGAGATGTCCGATAGTAATTGAGAACCTAGATTTTAGGAGGAAGAAAAGTAGATTAAGAGAGCATGGCAAACGCTACGCAGAAATGCTTTCACAGTTTGCTTATTCCAAATTTTCTGATTTAGTTCATTCCAAAGCTAGATTATCCGCTATTCAAACAATAGAGATTAATCCAGCTTATTCGAGTTTAATTGGAATGGTTAAATATATGAGTTTGTACGGGTTAAATAGTGGTACAGCAGCAGCATTAGTACTTGCCCGTCGTAGTCTTAGACTTTCAGAGCGTTGGCCCAGAGCCTGTAACGCCTTGGTATCGCCAGTGGATGATAACAAGCACGTATGGACTTATTGGGCGCGTATCTCTAAATTACTGAAGGGTTGCCATCGGCATAGTTATTTTGAGATGAAGGTCAGGGTTGGGGTCAAGCCTAATAACCTTGAGAAAAGGAAGTTATTGGGCAAGTCGTCAGACACTCCAGTAAACCTTAGTGACACAAGTGCGCTTGGTGTCACGTCTGCATAAGTTTACCCAACTTTAAGTAGATTTTTTATTGCGCCCCAGCAGCAATATCCAAGTTATTATTTAAACCGACAGGATCATAACCCAAAGATAGGGCTTGTTCTTGGAGTAGATTTTTGATAAAGTTTTGATCAATATACTGGAGTATTTCATTTCTTTCGGCTGCATAACCTTCAAAACGATCTTCTGCATTCAATAAACCGAAATTTTGTATAGGTTCAGGGATAGTAATAAATTTCCAAGTAATCCCATTAGCTTCAGCGTCTCGTAAATCGGCTTTTAAATCCTCTACCTGTTCTCTGCCTAAGAGAGTGCGACTAGGATCAAAAGCTTCGTTCAAGAATCTGGTAGCATCACTAGGATCTCCAAGATTCACTGGCTCGATTTGAGCATCTCGGAAAGAACGGCTATCGAGCATAATTACGGCTGCATCGCTACCATAGGTGTTATAACGTACCCCTGTGAAGGTGCTACGCACTCTTCCTGAATTTTAGCGGTCAGTTTCCTGCTAGCCTGGATTATTCACCAAGATTTTGGACAACTCTCGAACCCTTCTGCGAGTTTTGTTTCAGACTTCGTGTATAAAAACACACTGTCGAAACCAGAAAATCGCTGAAAGTACTTCTAGATTTGAAGTTCAAGCGTTTTTTGGAAGGGGTCATGAATAATCCAGGCTATGTATACTTCCTCTTTTCAGATCAGCAACGCCGCCCCAGCGGACTACCCGAAGCACTACTTTTCTCCCCGTGCATTTCTGGCAGGCATTGGCCAGAAATTAAGACAACTCCAGTCGGTGGTGCAAAAGACTCTGGATGCTTGTACTCAGGAAAATGTCCAACAGATGGAGCAAGCCTTGGACGAAATTTATTGCGCCTTCTCCCAAGGAGCTCAGCACAATTATGAGCAGGCACTACAGATTTTAGATGTAGACATGAGTGGTCAACCCTGTGGACCGAAAGCGGCTTTTGCCACCAAAGGCTACTTTGCGATCGCAGCGAGACCGTCGCGGACGACAATTAGGTCGAGTCTTTGCCAGTCGCTACCAAGAAGTGGTAGTGGATCGTTTATTTGATGGCAAACAGCAACTGGTGAACGCCCTGCAACCCTTGATGAGGGCGGCGGAGGCCACCTTAGAACTTGAGAATGCTCCGGCCCAGCGAGGACAGACCCTCCTGCGAGTTGACAGTGGCGGTGGCTCCCTCAAAGATATCAATTGGTTGCTAGAAAGGGGCTATCTATTTCATGGTAAGGATTATTCCACTCAAAGAGCCAGGAATTTAGCTGAGACCGTAGAACGCTGGGTGGATGATCCGGCCAATCCAGGTCGTCAGGTTGGCTGGGTGACGGTAGCTCCATCTGAGTATGTCCGACCTGTTCAACGTCTGGCGGTGCGCTGTCGCAAAAACAACGGCCAATGGGGAATTGGGGTACTCGTCTCCGCCCTCTCTCCCGAGCAGGTGCTTGTTCTTACGCACCGATCACTCAAACAAATAAAAAACGTTTTGAAGCCCAACAAATGCTCGTGCAACTCGGAGCTTTAGCCCATAACATTACTATTTGGGCCAAAAATTGGTGGCTCTCTGATGCACCGAAACTAAAGCACTTTGGCGTTTTACGGCTGGTGCGTGATCTGTTTACCATGAGTGGGTTCTTGGTGCTCGATCGCTCTGGTCGGTTAGAAGCGATTATCCTCAACCAAGCTGATTATCTTGCCAGAAGGGTGGTCAAGGCCTTGGGTGCTTTATTGGTAGCCGAGCATGTAGCCGTTAATTTGGGCAAAATTTAGGTACTAAGCTTAATGCAAGAACCTCGCTCTGTTTTTCAAGCTAAATGAAAAAATGAAATCAGCTTGAGATGAGGGGTTTGGCTTATCTTAGCAGCATTATAAATTGACAAATTATCTGAGATCGAGGTGTACCACTACATCGTCAAAGTCCTTATCACCACCGCCGACGAGGTCCTCAAAGCCAAAGGTATTGTCTGCTAGGAGACGAACGTGATCTGCGCCATCGGAATTGGCTCCTAAATAGGCGAAGTAGATGGGGGCAGCATCAGCCAGAGCATCTTCGACAGTGCCATTGGCAATCAAGAATGGTGCTAACAGAGTTCCTCCCTCAATGGTAGTTGAGCCGTTGTCATTTTCACCCAACACTATCACCCTCTGAGCTAGAGCCGCCTCAGCATAATTTGAGTCGTCAGTGGTAATTAATTGACCGGTTAAGGGATCGCTAACAGCACCAGAATCATTAGCGATGCGATAAAAACCAACCGTATTCTCAAAACCAGAATCGGCAGATACAGAGACCGTTGCTTCTACTAAGGGTTCGGGAGCGGAAGTTAAATCCAACAGTTCCTGAGTCGGTCCTCCTTGCAAATCATTGCCCAAAGGCGCTAACTCAGTAGTGATTTCTGCCGTCAGTCTTAAATCGTTAAAGTCTCTATCCCCGCCGCCAGATTGGTCTTCCCAATTAAGTTCAAATTGACCAGCAGCGATGCTAGAGGCAGTTAAATGCTGGAAATTGTCGCCATTAGCTGCTGTAGTCGCGAAAAATACCTGTGCTGAAGGAATTCCAGCCGCTAAGTCAGCCAGAACACTATCTACGGTATCGTTTTGCACCAGGAAGAAGCCTAGGTTGTCAGTAGGACGAAAACCATCCATAATCCGCGTTGGGTTGTCACCAAAGAAGTTGTTAGTTTGACTCAGAGAAGAGAAGATCACTTGACCGCTATTGAGAGCTGCTTCCAGATAGCCCTCTTGTCCAGGAGCAATGCCATCAATAGTACCTAGCTCGTCCTCAACTACATATACCCCTAGCTCATTAACAAAATTAGCTTGGTTGTTGGTAAGGGTGAACTTGAGTCGGACTTGGGATTGGGTGGTGACATTGACTGTGGCAGTTTCCCTATTGCCCTCCTCGTCTTCAACAGTATAGGAGAAAGTATCGGTATAGTTTTGAGCATCACCAGTAATGCGGAAAATGTTGCCCTCGCCGACAGTTTCCAGGATAGAGTTGTCCTGAGTTTCCTGAGATTCATCAGGTGTATAAGCGATCTGATCATCCCTAGGATCGTCAGGAGTCCCGTTGTTGTCAATAACTGCTTCACCCCGAACCGGCTGTGTCACTGAAACAATAGTGAGAATTTCGTCTTTGGGGTCGGTATCATTTTTTAAAACATCGATCTCGACTGAGCGTCCTGGTTCTGTAACTCCCTGGTCATCAGCAGCATTGGGTAGATTGGGGTCAACTAAGATGGTTACAGTTGCCGTTTCCTCATTGCCTTCGGGGTCATTAACGGTGTAGGTGAAGCTATCTTCTCCCACAAAACCGGGGTTGGGAGTGTAAACCACCCGATCATCACTGGGATCATTGGGAGTTCCGTTGTCGTCAATAGTGACCGTTCCATTTTGCCCATTGGTAACTCCAACTAGAATTAGGTCGTTGCCATCATTACTAAGTACGTCGATCACTACTTCCCCATCTGGAACAGTGCCACTACTGTCATTATTAGCACGAGAGGGTTCTGACACATTGACGGCAATGGTAGTACTAGTGAGGTTGCCGTTAGCATCCCTAAAGGTATAAGTGAAGCTGTCTTGCCCAATAAAACCAGAATTGGGAGTATAAATCAGGAAGCCACCGTCGGGGTCAAGGGTAACAGTACCATTGTTCCCATTGGTGAAATCGGTAATGACAATGGGATTATCATCAAGGTCGATGTCGTTAACCAAGGGATTGAGGAATAGAGGCGTGTCTTTGGGTGTAGTAGCTCTAGAATCTTGGGTAACTTTTGAATCCTGGAAATCAGGTACGCCATCCCTATCAGTATCGGGAACTAGGCTCTGGCTAGAACCACCAAAGCTGTTACTATTATCAACAGAACTGAGAAGACCATCGCGATCGCTATCAGAACCGTCAACGCGACCATCTCCATTGGCATCGATGAGACCAGCTTCCTCAACATCATTGCGACCATCGTTATCGCTATCGAGATCTTGGAAATCAGCGCTGCCGTCTCCATCCGTATCTAC
>JASJEK010000252.1 GCA_030064915.1 Xenococcaceae cyanobacterium MO_234.B1 | reverse complement strand
CTAAAAAACCACCAGTTTAATTTAAAGGTTCAGTTTCAATTTTACGGTTAAAAGGGGAGTAAGATTGAGCTAAAAAACAGACTTCTGAAAAAGTCTCTTGTCAAACCAAAGAAGAAGGAGAATTTTTAGCATCCAGCCCTTTCAAGGGGTACAAATGAACTATCAACGGTTTATTAGTGTTTCCGCAATGTCTCCGCGCGCGCTCCGCGCCTGCTTGAGCCCAGACCACGCAGTGGCGCAGGCTTCGCCTGACCACCAAGCTGAAATTGAGCATTAGCGATCAGGAGAAATTTATTTGATCTTAAATAAAGAGTAATTTCCTGATGTCTGAAATCCCTATTTTGACATTGGCGCGGAAGCGCTGCCGCGCAGCACTGCGTGAGCGCTTCCGCGCCAAGGGCGAAAGCTGAGACCGCCAATTATATTAGTACAAACGATCACCTTGAAAGGGCTGGCTCTTACCTCTTAAGCTGGTCAACATCGAATTTAACGATTGATACTGGTCGCTTCGCGCACCAGGGCGTGGGGGGAGATAGGGAGATAGGGAGATGGGGAGAGAGTTTTAAGGTTTGTTTCCTAATTGATAAAGCAAGCAATGTTTATGTGGATTAGCTTACCTAACACGACCTTGGTTTATGGGAATAGGAGCAAGAGGTCTATTTAACTCCAGTGCCGGAAAACTTACTACATGAATTCGATAGTATTGGGAATACATCCCTATGGTGAGGAGAATTGCCCAGATTATCAACGCTGTTAATATTTCTGAAATAGAAGTATAAAGGATGGAGGGCAATACTGTTCGGATAAGCATTTTATTGGTGGAAGTCACAGGAAGCACGGGACGCACGGGAAATGGGGAACTCCCTACATCCCTATCTCCCCCACCTTGCGGGGGCTTGAGTACTTAAGTTGTCGGTTTGATTCATTATCTTTGGATAATATAAGCCCCCGCAAGGTGCCCCACTCTCTTTCCCCTAATCGTGTTTCCGAACAGTATTGGGATGGAGGGGGTCAAAAATTCAACCTGGTTAGAGGTTATGAGGTTATTCTTAACGAATATTGGGGGCTATTTACTATCTAGAGAAAATAATTTTCTAGTGGCAATACATAATAGAGTGGGAGAACTGCCTTTTTTATTATTGTCTTTAGGAATAGGAATAGTTTTAGGGTTAAGATTAATTCCTTATAGTACGGATTTAATGACTAATTCGGCAGCGGGATTAACGGAGAAATACTTGGGAAAAAAACAGCGGACTTTAGTAATTAACTCCACCACGAATTTGCCAGAATTATTCCTAATGTTACTGGCGCTAGGTTTAGGAAGATTAGGAGGAATAGCTACGCCGTTGGGGTCAAATTTTGCCAATATATATTTAATGTTTGGTTTAGCTCCTATTATAGTGATTAGTAAATGGTTAATCAAGGGAAGAAAGTCTCGAATTAGAAGATTGTTTAATTTGTTAAAACAAGAAAAAAATTTGGTAATTTGGCATTTTTTATTATCGGGAACGATGCTGATATTTTCCAGTCTGGGCTGTTGGGCAATAACGGGAATATTTCCGGGAATAAATATGTTAGAAAATAGATTAATTAGAACCGATTTTTTTCTGGTAATCGGAGCTTTAATTTGTGTAATTGGTGTGGGAATTTATTTCTTTTTTGAGAGGGAGTTAAAAAGAAAGCGACCAGAAATTTTTGAAGAGATAGAAGACGAGACTTTTGATTCGAGTTGGAGAAAGTTTGTGATGGGGACAGCAGGAGTGATTGTGGCTTGCTATGTGCTCAATTTATTGTTTATGGCGTTTACCCAACTTTATGAGCCATTATTAAAATCTTATTTTGGAGCAGCAATGTTTACTTATTTACATTATTTTATTGGGAGTTTAATTTCGTCTCTTCCAGAAACAACCGTAGCGGTAGAAAATTATCAACGGCTGACGGCTAGTGATTTAAATACAGCTTTAGCTTCGGCGACGGTATCTAATATGAGTAATTTGGCAATCGCTGGAATGGGAAGTATTTTAGGGAGCTTATTTATCTTGTGGGGCCAGGCTATGGAATTCTAACTCTACTGCACCAGTTTTATGGTGAGGTAAAGTGGGAAAAAATAAGAACTAATTTGGGATCTCTTTAGGCACGGCTATTTATGAGACTTCTTTCATTCGTCAGGTAAGCTTAGACGCACTAAAGTTACCTATTCTGTTCCTTCCCCATAAGGTGTTTGAGAATTTTAAAGTGCAATTGTTTTTGCGTCTAAGCTTAAGAGCTTATAGCTTATAGGTAAAAGGTATATTTAAGGTCTAATTTAAGGCTCTTTGGCAACACCGTGGTTAGATATGCTCTCTCGCAAGCACCCATCTCCCACGGTCATAATAAATACTAAAAGAAACCAGAATTTTCTGAAATTATCAATCTTTTTAGCTCCTAGCTACCACATAAGCTCTTACCACATAAGCTCTTACCTAACACGACCAAAGTTTATGGGAATGGGTGCAAGAGGTTAGCATGTTGATGTTTGAGGAAGAGGATTGCTCGAAATATGAACTGTGTAGGCACATTTCATCTCTTTCCACTGGTAAAATTGAGGCGAGTTTTTCATTGATTATTTATTATTTTGTTTGTCCGATTAGGTTGGATTTTTTGAGGTCTATCTTTTTTTGCTTGTGGGGAAAAGTTTTTTCTCCCTTTAGCTTTGGGTAGCTTCATAAATTTGGGAGCTTGTTCTATAGGTTCTTCTAATTGCTCCACAAAGCCAAATGCATCTCTATGGGGCAGAAAAGCTGCCTTAATTTGAACAAAGTAAGGATGACCTTGTTCTTTGCCAGCCTTGGGATTAAATCGGAATGGTCTTACTGGGGAGTCTTTCCAGAGAACTGGGATATGACTAGCCTTCATAAATTTAGCGCTCGTTGCTGGGTCATCACTCTTCTTGAGAAAGTCTAATCGCTCCTGCTTAAAGTTGAGGAAGATGGAAATACAGGGGGGACGACACACTGGAATAAATTGCCAGAGTCCACAGAGTTTAAATTCGTTATCTGCTAAGTCTTCTGCCAGACCAATTTTCTTATCCTCTCGCACAAAACCAACCAATTGAAACCAAACTCTTTGAGGCTGGTCTTTTTTGGGAAAGTGCATCACCTTGGGATAGACAATTAATCTTTGAGTGGTTTGTCCCGTAGAGGCAATTTCTTTCTTCAGACCACTTAAAGCGTCGGAATGCCGCTTTTTGCATTCAATTCCATATTCAAATTTACTGATGGTGACAGTGAGCCGGTTCTTTTCCTCATCACTAAATTTGACTTCCCCTTTAACTATTCCCACTGCTCGGAAAAGAGGTTGATTGATTTCTCTGACTTCATTAGTTGATTGGAGATCGCTTGCCTCTGTGATTACTGCTCCATCTTCTATGGTTGTTGCGCTCTTACTATCTGCTTCTATGGTTATTGCTTTGGTTGCTTTGGTCGATGCCATAATCTATTGTTGCTTTTGTGCAGTGGTATTTGTGCTAGGTTCAATATATCTAGTTTTGTCTCTTGCTCAAAGGTAATGTCTGGGGATTCTTTACTGAGCTAGAATAATTTAGTATATTTGTCCTAAAAAGTCAACAATTTGTTGACCTTTGATGCAATAAATTATTATTGAGTTGGTGAGAGAAAGAACTCTATTAGGTTTCTAAAATCTAAAATCTAGTCGGGGATAATTGCTAAATTATTGATAGTAGCCAAGATAAATAAATTTCATTAAGTCAAAAGTTAGAAGTCATGCATTCAAAAGTTTCAGCTCTTCCTAAAGTAAGAAGATTTAGAGAATGATTATCTTTTTATTTGTCTTCTTCGTAAATAAAGGGACTTTATCCCAACTTCGGGCTTTATAAATTACTTTTAAATGCATGAATGCATGCCTTTTGACTTGCTGCCTGAAGGGCAGGGTAATTATCTCATCAAAGTTAATAGCATTTATCGGCTACCAACTTAAGGCGGGACACTAGCGAGGGCAGGGAACTGGGGACTGGGAACTAGGAACTGGGAATTACCCAATCACCAATCCCTAATTCCCAATCACAATTTTGAATCTCAGGTAGAGACAGATAACTTGAGTATTTCTTCTTTCCAGTCATGTGGATTTGTCAAGGGGAATAATATTAAATCATTTCAGATCTGCTATGAATCCATCATAAGGACAAGTAGAATCTTTTGATGTAGATGAAGAGTTACAACTTGCTAGAGAGCAAATCCAATTCTTAGAATCGCAACTCAAGGAAAAAGAAGGACAATTAGAAGAAAAAGAAGCGCAATTAAAGCAAGCAGAAAACTTTTCTGTACTGTTATTAACTAATCGTTTACTTGCACCAGGTTTGCCATTGAATGGCACGGAAGAGAGTCCAGCGATGCGTATCCTAGGGTCTCCTAAAACTCTGACTGAATTAGAAGCAAATTATCGAGAACTTATCAAAAGAGAACACCCAGACGTTTCTCCTTTTGACCAGGATGTAGCAATTAATCGGTTTAGTTATCTGCGATCTCTTTATCGAATCACCAGAGAACATTGGCAAGTCTTAAAACCCACAGCAACAATCACTGCTGTTGAGTTGGAGAAAAGGATGAAAGCACCTGTACCTTTTGCGGTTGAGAGCTTTTTGGCTGCATAAATGTTCTTATGTTGCAATAATTGAGTTCGGACTCTCACCAATTGAGGCAAACTAAGAGGAGAGCTGTTTTTAAAGGAGTAACAGATGAGTTGGATTAAAGTTCTGCCAGTGGAATCATTACCAGAAGGTGAGCGACAAGTAGTGAAAGTGGGTCAACGCAATATTCTTTTGCTGTACCATGAAAATAACAGGTTAGTCTCAATTTATCTATTGATTTAGCTCTGAATTATCCTAGATCAATGACTTCAGAAGCAGCAATGTCATTATTTACATGAGCATATTTGGCAGTAGTTCTAGGATTCGCATGACCTAGAGTACGCTGTACCAAAAGCAAATCCTTAGTTTTTCCATACACTTGGGTAGCAAATGTATGACGCAAAGCATGATTACTTAATCTAATTGCCTCACCATCGATATTTATCTTACTTCTCAATCCTGCTTGCTCTAGATAACCGTTAACAATTCGCCTCAAACCATCACGGGATAACCTTTTGTCTCTGTTATTCCCCGATAAGCTAGTCACCATCGGACTATCCGCTTTTAACCTTTTCCTCTTACTCAAATAAGTATCTAACCACTGCTGAAAATCAACCCTTAATTTGAGCCGTCTCTGCGCTCGCTTAGAAGCCACAATAATACTTTTAGTCTCACCCTGAGCTTTAATATGTCCCAAGTTCAATTTCTGAACCTCCACGGTACGTAAACCATGAAGCATCATTAGTCCTATGATTACTCTGTCCCGTAACAGTTTAATCGTATCTCCTTCGGTCAACCCCAGGAGTGATTTAACTTCCTCTAATTCCAGGTAGTTAATTCTCGTTGCAGGGTCAACACGCTCAACGGGAGGCTTAACGCCAGCAGCAGGGTTACTGTTAATTAAACCATGCTGAATACAAGCATCATAGAAGCGTCGCACTACTGATAACTTCAGAGCGGTAGTATTAGTTTTGTACTTCTTGGCTAAGTAATGACGATATTCTTTAATCTGGTTTTGACTCGCTTGAAGAGGATTAATTTGTTCTTTGATACACCAGTCAAAAAATAACTTGATTTGAGTTTGATAATTCGAGATGGTATCAGGACTGGCGTTACCATTGGCTACATCTAATCCCAAGAACTGAGCAAATATCTCATCTAATAAGAGTGAATCAGATGGTGAAAGTATTTTTTCTCTAGATATAATTGCTCGGTCTAAAGAGATTAATTCTGGCTCTTGTTGAGGAGTAAAGCTTAATTCTTGCATTGATTACCTGAGAAGAAAGAAAAATTAGTGACAATTTTGCATATTGATTACAATTGAAAAGTCTCCATAAAAATCATCACTATCTTTTCTTAAAATAAAGCGATCGCTTAACAAAACACTTAGATAAATTTTAGCAGGAGAAAGTTGAACTAGATTCAGTAAATAACTAAACTTAATCTCTGGAAATTCGGTGAATACTTTTAAGACAATATTAGACCATTCTTTAATTGATTCAGAGTTGGGAGCAGTAGTTAAAACTTCTGTTATTTCATCTGGAGTGAATAATGATTCATACTCGTTATCTTCTTGAATTATCATAGCTCTACTTTCAGGATAATCATGAGATAATCTGGGGGTATCTATCAGGTACTTATTCAGAAAACTTACGTCAATACTATGTTGAAGATATTTTGATAAAAATATATCCTCCCAATCTTCTGGTAATAAGCAATCTCCTAATTCTGTTGGGTTAGACCAATCAATCCACCAAGATTCAAAATTCTGTTTAATATCTTGAGCTACTTCGACAAATCTCTTTCCCGCCTTATTTAATATTTCATAATTAGAATAACTTTCGTAACATGGCGCATCTGGAGATAACTCAGGATGGCTAAAATTTAAGATTAGTTGTTGGTGTTTCATAAGTTAATAATTCTGCTTGAAAAAAGAAAGAATTAAGCTTCTAGTGTAATCAATTAACTGACCATTTATTTTCCAAGTAGAATAATTTTCAACTGTTGCTTCCCACATTTTACTTCCACATTATTGCTCCAAACTTATAAATACCAAACTTTTCTTTTAAAGCCTGGAAATTAACATCAATTAATTCTTCTACTTGGGAAGCTCTCATACCAGCAGTAGCATAAACATTACTCTGCAAAATTAAATTACTTCCCTCATATACTAAAATCTGAATGCCTTTTAACACCCCTCTAATCTGATTATTTTTATCAGGTCTTTTGCCATATAAAACTAACTCGGCTCGATAACCAGTAGGGGATAAATCAAAAGTCTGAACTGGTAATCTTCCTTGCTTAAGAGCGTAAGAATTTCTTTGACTTTCTAATTTACTTTCTCGACTCCGATAATAGTTCCTTTTATTCTTACACTTACCTTCAACCCAACAAGATTGTTTCCTTGATTCGGCAATATCTAAAAAGGCACAACTAGCACATTTTTTGTTGATAATTCGAGGCATTAAATTACAAAATCTCTGATAAATCTACTATCAAATTGGGCAAGACATTTTCTCCTGATAAACTAGAAGGATTATTCAAAACTTCCTTATCTTGACAGGAGCGATAAATCTCAACCTGCTTCTCATCAGGATTAATCAACCAACCCAGTTTGATATCACAAGTCATATACTCTTTCATTTTCTTCTGTGCTGTTAATAGGTCATCCGTTGGAGACATTAACTCAAGAACGAAATCAGGATCTATGGGTGCAAAGCCTCTCTTCTGTTTATCAGTTAAACTGTTCCATTTGGAAAGTGCCATCCAACTCACGTCTGGAGAACGAGTCGCACCATTGGATAATTTAAATCCAGTTGAGGAATCAAATACTACTCCTAGTGAGGTTCGATTGTTCCAGTTCCAAATTTGAGATGCTAAGGTCAGATTTAATTTTCCACTTTCACTTCCAGTTGGGGACATAACAATTAAATTACCAGCAGCATCAGTTTCAAATTTGAGTTCAGGATTTTTAGCACATAAACGCTCGAAATCACTATCAGAGATATGTTCTACTAAAGGCTTAAGATCGATGGCGTAACTGGTCATAATTTTAAGTAGCTTTTTAGCAAGTAGGAAAAGTTTTGCTACTAAGGAAATAGTAGCAGTGGCTCCTGCCAAAATTAATTACTTCATCAATTTTCTTTACTGTTTTAACTACTGATTAGTAATATTATACAGCAATTAAACAGTAAAAGCCTTGATGTATATAGCTTAGAAAGAATAATTACTCAAAGTTACTCGTGATAAGTGCCATTATCACGAGTAGTATAAATATATTATAATACTATGTAATGTTTTTGTAATAACTCTGGTATATCTGAACATTGGGTTACAAAAAACCTTCTCGCGGATAGGACTTTGTTGGCGCAAGCAATCAATAAGTAATTAACCGTAATACAAAAAGCAAAAATGTCGAATGTGATGATTCCTCGCACCATGAAATACATGGTTGGGATGTTAAACCTTATCCATG
>JASJEK010000251.1 GCA_030064915.1 Xenococcaceae cyanobacterium MO_234.B1 | reverse complement strand
TTATCAGTATGGAGCTAACAGCTATATGCTTAAGACTACGGTTATAAAAGACTTTAGAAGAACGATAGAAGTATTTTCTAATTGGCTAGATGTTTGTTTATTACCTAGTCTCTAGTCAATAACGAAGTTAAACGGCATTCGGGCATAGATATTTAAAGGATCGTTAAAAGTCTGAAATACAGCTAATTCCTCTTTGAGCTTAAGTAGCTCAATAGTAAAGTCGTTATTAGGTGGAATAGTTTCTTCTGCTACAAGGCGTTCAATAATTTCATTTTCCCAGTTACGTTGTTGGGGATACTCTTGAATCTGCCAATCTTTACCTAATTCCACCTGTTCTGCTACATAAGCGATCGCTGACTCCAAACCACCAATTTGATCGACTAAACCAATTTTGACAGCTTCTTTTCCTGACCATACTCTACCCTGAGCAATTTCTTGAACCTTTTGTGTTGGAAGATTGCGATACTGAGCTACCTTATTGAGAAACAGGCGATAAACTTGGGCTACTGATTTTTGATAGATAGCTAGCTCTTGGTTGTTTTTAGGGCGATAAGGGGAGTCTATATCAGAAAATTTACCTGTTTTGATTACGTCCCAAGTTATTCCGTGACTATTGCCTATTTCTTGAATATTATGTAACAAACCAAAAACACCAATCGAACCAGTAATCGTGTTTTCCTCCGCAAAAATTCGATCTGCACCAGCAGAAATCCAGTAACCACCAGAAGCAGCAACATTCCCCATCGAAACCACTACAGGTTTTTCTTTCTTAGTAAGCAAAATTTCTCGTAAGATAATTTCTGAAGCTGTGGCACTACCCCCAGGACTATTAACTCTTAACACAATCCCTTTTACTGTTTCATCTTCTCGCAGTTGGCGAAATTCTTTGGCAAAGCGATCGCTGCCAATTTGTTTGACATTTCCTTTTCCCCCTACAATCGAACCTTCTGCATAAACTACAGCGATTTTATTTTGAGAAATATTGTTTTTACTGAAAGCATCAGTTTCTGCAATATAAGTCCCTAAATCAATTTGTCTAACAGAGGATGCTTCTGTGTTTGATTCTCCTGTTAACTCGCGTAACTGAGCCGTAACACGATCAAAATAGGCAACTTCGTCAATTAAACCTATATTTTCAGCTTCTTGAGCTTCAATAAAGCCTTTTTCATCTGCAATCTGTTGTAAATTTTGAGGGGATAACTGGCGACTTGTTCCAACGGTTGAGAGAAATTTTTGCCACAAATTCCTTAGTAAAGCTTCAGTTTGTTGGCGATTTTCGGGACTAAAACTATCTCTGGTGTAGGGTTCAACCGCAGACTTATAATCTCCCACACGAACTACTTGTATTCCAATACCATATTTTTCTAAAGCTCCTTTCAGGAACATCTGTCGAGAACTCAACCCATTAAATTCAATCATGCCCATGGGATTGAGTAAAATTTTATCTGCTACTGAAGCCAAATAATATTCTTTTTCGCTCCAGTTAACATCGTAAGCAATAATTTTTTTACCTGTAGCACGAAATTTATCTAAAGCTTGGCGAACTTCCGCCATTGTGGCATAACCACTTCCTCCTTTTCCTTTTCTTCCATCGAGAAATAAACCCACAATCCGATCATCTTTTGCAGCAGCATCAATAGATTGTAAAACTTGGCGTAGAGGAATTGTTTTTTGAGTTTCCCCTGCTAAGACTTGTTTAATGCTGGTGGGAGTTTGAGAATCACTAATTTGAGTCGAAAGGTCAAAAACTAATAGGGACTGATCTTTAATTTGTGGCTCTTTGATAGAAGATATGGTAGTAATGAAGAGAAAGACTAGCCCACTTGCCCCTAATGTAAGTAAGATTAACGTTCCTGCGATTGTCCCGATAATACTGGCAAAAGTTTGTTTGAGAAATTGACTCATTTAATTTAAATTATCTTAACTTATGTAAATTTTAACGGAATCAGTTATCTTAATTATCTCCAGCTTTATGGTTCCCTGAAGTTCTGTAGCAATAACATCAAGAGATTAGGTTAATTTATACTTGCTCCAGTAGCAGTTAGAAGGAAAATAAATACTGTCACAAAAATTTCATCAAATTGTCATAGAAAAGTCACATCATTTTTCTAAGCTAAATAGTGTCAGCCATAGATTCGACTTCACTCAAAGCTCCTTCAGACTTATCTAGGCTGACTTTTCCTCACACCTTTGTAGTTACAGGAATATAATAACCAATTGATGAAAACTATGGATTCTTCACAGTTACAGCAAAAATCTTCAAGATGGAAAAAAGCAGGTACTTCTCTATCACTAGTTTTGCTGGGTGGAGGAATTGCTTTAGGTGGGAATTATCTAATTAATAGTTCTCAAATCGTCGCTAGCACTCCTGAGACGGGAATAGTCAAGCAGCAAGCAGTTAAAACACAAGATACTCTAGCCTTTGTCCCCCAAAATTTTGTTACTGATGTAGTTAATCAAGTAGGGGGAGCAGTAGTTAGAATTAACGCTTCTCGGACAGTAGAAACTAGATTACCAGAAGCCTTTAACGATCCATTTTTCCGTCGTTTTTTTGGTTCTCAAATACCTAACATCCCTGATAAACGGGTGCAACAGGGTACGGGTTCTGGTTTTATCGTTAGTTCCGATGGTTTGATTCTTACTAATGCTCATGTAATAGATGGTGCAGACAAGGTAACTGTCACCCTTAAAGATGGTCGTACCCTAGAAGGAAGGGTAATGGGTGAAGATAGGATTACTGATATAGCAGTAGTTAAGATTGAAGCAGAATCCTTACCTACATTAACTTTTGCCGATTCTGATGCTTTACAAATTGGGGAATGGGCGATCGCAATTGGTAATCCTTTAGGTTTAGATAATACTGTTACTACAGGGATCGTTAGTGCTACAGGTCGTAATAGTTCCCAAATTGGCGTAGGAGACAAACGTATTGACTTTATTCAAACCGATGCAGCGATTAATCCTGGTAACTCTGGAGGACCTTTACTGAACGCCAAAGGCGAAGTAATTGGTATTAACACTGCTATTATCAAAAATGCTCAAGGTTTAGGTTTTGCTATTCCCATTAATACTGTGAGGGATATTGCGGAACAACTTATTGCTAACGGTAAAGTGGATCATTCCTTCTTGGGTATTCGGATGGCATCTCTCACTCCAGAAATTAAACAACAACTGAAGAACAAACATAATATCAATCTACAAAATGAAACAGGAGTGTTAATTGTAGAAGTAGTCCCCAACTCTCCCGCAGCTAAAGCAGGATTACGAGGCGGAGACGTAATCAAGGCGATCGCAGGTCAGAGTATTACTGCTGCTGATCAAATACAAAAAGTAGTAGAAAAAACCTCACCAGGAGAGAAACTATCTATAGAATTATTACGGGAGAATCGCACTGTCGAAGTGACAGTAGAAGTGGGAATATTGCCTAGTTAATCTAAATTACATCAAATTACTGAATCCTTGTGACAAATAAATCCAAATAAATCTCTGTAAGGGCGAACAGCGTTCGCCCTTACTTTTCTCTTTTACTATTTTTACTATTACGAACATCTTGTAAAGTACTACCAATACCTTGCAAAATGCCTTTCGTAATCAAACCAATACCTTTACCAACTACTTGAGTCAACACAAACACAAAACCACTACCAACCAAGCTAAAAGCTGATTTTACCCTAGGCGCGATCGCATCACGAGTTTCCAGAATTATAGTTGTTAACCAAGGCAATCCTCGTAATTGATAAAGTTCTTCTGTTCTGGGAGCATAGATATATAAAGTCTCAATCTTGCCATTGCGTAAAATGAACAATCGGTAATGACTTTCAAAAATATTTTTAGGATGCTCCCAATAGTTATCTTGACGGTATCGCCAAGATATTTCATTACGAAATCGAGCAATTTCTCGTGAGCTTCGGTAAGAAGAATCATACAGATAATACTTAAATATTTCCAAATCAGCAAAGTTATTTAAAATTACCTGCATTCCTCCATTAGCAAGATTAATTAAGAGATTCTTAACTAAAACTACTGCCCTGTTTATCGCTTCTGGAGATTCATATCGATATAAAATATTATCAATAGTTATTGGTTGCTTTTTAGCAAGATAATTAAATAAATCTTCTACTAAGTAAATCTTTGATATCAGGTTATTTTGAATATTATTAAGTTCTTGTTGCAATATTGTTTTAAATTCTAATTCATCAATAAGAATATTTTGTTGATAATTATTAAAAAAGAAATCAGTCGTACATTGTTGCCATATCTCTTCCAAGAAAAAATCTGAATTAATCTCAGTCTCAAGAGATATTGATTCAATAGTTTTTCCCAAACTGTCTAGAATCAAATAAAGTAATTCCTGTTTTTTATCAGGTTGCAAAATATCAATTTCTAAGAAAAAATCAGTATTATTGACTACTCCTAAACTGATTTGGGTGATAACTTGATTAAAAATACTAGCAGCAATTTTATCATCATCAATTACAGCTAACATTAACTTGGGAGGGAGGTTGACTTTATTTTGGCTACTATTTGGTAATGCTTTCCTTGCTTGCTCTTGATTAGTAACCAAAGTATTTTCTTCTTGAGAAATTTTATTGGATAACCAACGAGCAACTTTTAACTCTCGTCTCCTACCCAACAAAAAAAGTTGATCGGTTAATGATAAATTATTATTTTTTAATTGATTAGTAATATTTTCTATATCTGCATCAATTTGTTGTTTTCCAGGCTGAGTAAGACGAGATAGAGTATTTTTAAACCACCCAGATTTATCACTAGATTTATCCTTAATTTGCCAATAAGTTTTACCCTCTGCAACTTGCCTTAAAGCATAAACTATAGTTTCGATAGAACTTCCTTTAGAAATGTAACCCCCAACACCTAAGTTTTTAAAAAGATTTAATTCTTGATAATTTAAACCAGAAGCCAATAAAAAGATCGGTAATTGAGGATAAGCTTGTCTTAATCTTTGGCAAAATTCTTTTGGAGTAAAACCATCATTTTCTAAATCGCTCAAATTAAAGTCTGTTACTAAAATATCAGGAATCATTCCTTGTGCCAGTTGACCTAGACTTGCGATCGCGGTATCTTCCTGGGCGGTAATTACCAAATCTGGGAAAGCTTCTAAAGCTAGTGATAAACCGAGACGAAAAATAGGATCGCGATCAACAACAAATAACTCGATCTGATTGGTGGTCATTGGTGATCATTAATTGAAGCATTATGCAAAAATACTAAACTATATCGCCAAATCTTTTCTATGGTTAACAGAATGTTATCTTACACCTGATACTGATTCAACAAAATGGGAAATAATCTTAAGATAATTTTCTCCTCCCACCTTGGCTACATTATTATGTCCTGCTCCAGAAACTAGATATAGTTGTTTAGATGAAGGTACAGCCTTATACAATTCTTCACTCATAAAAGTTGGTACAACTTCGTCTTCTGTACCATGAATCAACAAAATAGGTACTTGAATACTGGAAATTTTCCCCATAGAGTCAAACTTCTGGGTAAGTAATAATTTAAGAGGAAACCAACGACCATAGCCTATTGTATTTGCCATTGCTTCGATAGAAGTAAAAGTCCCTTCCACAATTAAACCAGCCATTTCAGGATGTCGAACCGCCATTTCTATTCCAATAGCACCTCCCAAAGAATGACCATAAATAAAGAGGTTTTGTGGCTCAATTCCTCTATCGTGAATTAAATATTTCCATGCTGCTTCTGCATCTTCATAAACTTTAGTTTCATCGGGAAAAGAACGACCGCCAAGTGCCTCGCTGGGAGCGAGACTACTATAACCATAACCGCGATAATCAATCAACAATACCGAAAATCCTAGTTGAGAAAACAGCCAAGCATGACTAACTGTATCTCCATTGTTGCTACCATTGCCATGAAGATATAACAAAACTGGTGCTTGAACTTCCGACGCAGGTATCCACCACCCATGAATTTTACCCGTTGCAACAGAAACCCAAACTTCCTCATAGGCTAAATCATAATCTGCTGGGGTCCCACTAACTACAGGAGAAGGATAAAATATCAATCTTGTTTGTCCAAAACGCAGTAATAGACATAATCCTAAATAAGTAGTTATCAGTAACCCTAAAACTGTCAAGCTCAATCTTTTCCACAAAATTCTTACAACAAGTCAATTATCCCCATTTTAATAATTGATAATTCTGGTAATAATTCGGTCTGAGAAATTCCCATCTAATAAAAGTCTGCCTACGCAGACTAGAAAAATAAAGGGGGTATGAGAATCGGATTTGGTATTAGACCCATTTACCTTGTATTTATTATGAATCGCCCAAAACAGATGGAAGTATTATTCTCCCTGTTCCCTTGCAGCCTAACCAGTAGCTTAAATGGGAAATAACTTAATACAGTTAATCAAGAATGTCTGAGATACTGAAATCTTTTTCGACTTGATATTGAGGATATTTTTTATTAAATTGTCGAATTGCTTTAGGATACTGATCTTCAAGATATTCTGGTAATTTCCGCTTTAAACTCGGGGAATCTTGCAGTAGAGTTTCAATTTCGGCTTGGAAATTAGCAATCTCTTCGTTCCAGTGACCGATACTATTAGGATCTGCAACGTATTTAATCTTAAATCTGTGAACTAAAATTTGCCTAATAGAACTCTTTAGCGATCGCTGGTCATTTTTGCCCAAACTCTCAACTTCCTCAATAAGATTTTTTAAATCTAAAGCTTTAAAATCTTTATTCTTAAGATTGGTAACTGTTTCTTCAATCCAAAGCGCAAAGTCTTGTTCGTAGGTAGTGTTGGTTGTAGCTTTTTGCATAAGTGCAATTGCAGATGCTGTTACTTTTATGATAACCCTTTTGACACTCCCCTAAATTCTATTTAGGGGATTCTTGGTTCACAGACAAAACTTACCCTAACAACTTCTCAGCAGCCAAGATAGAGGTTTCATCTCCCCAAGCTTTGAATCCGACGTGTCCCGCCGTATTTAATCCAATCGAGAGTATGTTTCGCGCTGCATTTTCGTCTCTATCTAAAATGCAGCCACACTTGCATTTATGAGTTCTAGTACTTAAAGTCTTGGTTACTTTAGCCCCACACTCAGAACAATTAACTGAAGTGTATTGTGGGGGGACGGCAATAGTTATTTTGCCAAACTTTTCACCATAATATTCAAGCCATACTCTAAATTGATACCACCCCGCATCAGTTATCGACTTAGCAAGATTGTGGTTCTTCACCATATTAGCTATTCTTAAGTCTTCATAGGCTACTACGTCGTTAGATGTGATTACGCAAGTAGCTCATCATTTTTGGTGAGAATCCGCCGAATTTTATTCGTGCGAAGATATATCAATAACCTGAAAATAGCTACTTAATATATATAACCTGATGGATTATATATAACCTGATGGATTGAAAGAAGTTGCAAAGAACCAAAATTTTTTAGAAAAAGGGGTTGACATTAGAGGAAGAAAGAATTATATTGGTAAATGCGCGGTTGAGAGATACAACCTCAACCAAACGCCTAGAACCTAGACAAATCAATAGTTTGAAGGCTAACAACAAGCTTTATTAACCTGGCTTAAAAAGCAATAAAAACAGACAAATCCGAAGTTTAACTAGGATAACTCAAAAAACTAAATTTGAAGTTCTAAGAACCAAGACTTAGTTACAATGGAGAGTTTGATCCTGGCTCAGGATGAACGCTGGCGGTATGCCTAACACATGCAAGTCGAACGAATCTTTCGGGATTAGTGGCGGACGGGTGAGTAACGCGTGAGAATCTGCCTCCAGGTTGGGGACAACAGTTGGAAACGACTGCTAATACCCAATGAGCCTAGCGGTAAAAGATTTATCGCCTGGAGAGGAGCTCGCGTCCGATTAGCTAGTTGGTGGGGTAAAAGCCTACCAAGGCAGCGATCGGTAGCTGGTCTGAGAGGATGAGCAGCCACACTGGGACTGAGACACGGCCCAGACTCCTACGGGAGGCAGCAGTGGGGAATTTTCCGCAATGGGCGAA
>JASJEK010000250.1 GCA_030064915.1 Xenococcaceae cyanobacterium MO_234.B1 | reverse complement strand
AGTTCTGCTGTTTTTACCCAGACGGGAGGGTATTTATAGCGAGCAACATCTAGAATTAAAAAGCGATCGCTATCTTCATCGTAAGCAGCTATAGGAGATATATGACCCCCTTTTTCTTGACTAATAGAACTACGCAGGTAATTTACTAAAACAAAATCATTGGGCTGTTGTAAATTATTAGTAATTAAGTCGCGAAATCTGTCTAAAGTCAAGTCACCACCGTGATAAACTTCTGCTTTAACGGGATAGGTTTCTAATAATTGTCCCAATTGCTCTAAAGTAATCCCTTTTCTAGCGATATTTGCTGCGGTAATTATTTGGGGAGTTTGGGGGTTATCAAAGAAGTTATCTTGGTTAAAAAAGTGATAGTCCCTAACGTGGGGTTTGGGTGCGGGAATAGATAAAGCATTTAAGACTATAACCATACTAGCTACTCCACAAAAAGCGCCATTTTGCTGAGTAACAAATTGGCTGCTTAAAGGAAAATAGTCTTGTCGGGCTTCGCTTTCTAAGAGTAAGTTATTTCCCTCAAGAGAGTTGAAATCAATTAAGTTGCTAGAAAGTGGCAGAGTTTGTGCTTTTAATCCTTGATTACTCCAACTAATTCCAAGGATAATTAGAGCTTGTACGGAAACAGGAATTAAGTTAGATAAATTGATTTTATAGTTGTAGATATTCATCTGATTTGCCAGCAATTATTTGTAAGTAGATGATGCTCAATATGTTTTTGGTCGGCTCTCCCGACATCTTGGTAGAAAAAGTATAATACATTATGTTTGTTGACTATTTTGATCTTGATAATTCATCATCTGATGTTTCCCAAACTGGTTGATGTCTCTAGTATCAATCCGTTGGGAAAGTTAGTCTTATAGATTTCTGAAATTTTTTATAAGTTTTTAATTATTTCTGGGATAAATGGTTATTAAGTCCTTTCTGGCAAAGCAACTGGGAAATCCTTCTGGTATTTTTGGTCGGTTTTTGATGAAGTTACTTAACCGAGAAAATGCTGAAATGAATGACCTAGCTCTTGAACAGCTTAATCTGCAACCAGAAGATTACGTTCTTGAAATTGGCTTTGGTGGTGGATATCTAATGGATAAGATAGCAGCTACTCAGATTCCTAGTTGTATAGTGGGGATAGATCCCTCGATTGATTCGCTTCAAGTTGGTAAAAAAAAGTTTAATAAGCAGATTGCACAGGGATATATCGAGGTAAAACAGGCTAGTGCTGAAAGTTTACCCTGTTGCCATCGCTTTTTTGATAAAGTATGTACTGTCAATACTATTTACTTTTGGTCAGATACAAAATCTGTTTTGCATGAATGCTATCGGGTTTTAAAGCAGGGTGGTAAGCTAGTTATCTGCTACAATTCCAAAGCTTTTTTAGAGCAAACCGAACTAACAAAATATGGATTCACTGCATATGAAGTAGAAGATGTGGAGTTGCTAATGCAGGATTCAGGATTTACAGAAATCGCGACAACATCAGCTCATAGTGCTGGAAACGGACTATTTCATTGCACCTCTGGTATAGTTGGTTAATTGTTACTTTTTAAGTGTTAATTAATACTTACTTTTTAAGTGTTAATTAATACTATTTTTGTAGAGGTGTCATCCAAGGAATTATGAAATATTTACCTTTGGCAGCTAGGATTTGTCTATCACTGATCTTTATTAAAGCAGGAATTAGCCATATTTTAGGTTTTGCGGGGACTCAACAAATGATGACCCAAAGAGGATTACCTATTGCTGGTGTATTATTAGCTGGAACTATTTTGTTTCAAATTTTGGGTGGTTTGTCTCTTCTGCTAGGGTACAAAGTTAAGATTGGCTCAATACTACTCATTATTTTTTTAATTCCTGCTACTTTAGTTTTCCATAACTTTTTATTAGATCCAGAAGAAATTAATAGCTTTCTGAAAAATATTGGTTTAATCGGAGGATTGTTAATGATGATTTATACAGGAGCAGGTGCAGTAAGTCTGGAGCAATAAAATATTAGAGTAGGGACATTCCATAGAACATAGAACATCCCTAGACACAGATTAGGTGATTTTTACCAAAGATTTCCCAGTTATAGAGCTAGGGTAGTGGATCAAGGAACTGTGGGAATGGAGATTAGCCATTCAAACCCGTAAATATACATAAAAATAACTAAATTCAGTATCTCCTACTAACAAAAAATATTGACTTAAGATAATAAACCTAGTAAAAATGCGGTTAATTTTTATCGGCAAAAATATTAAATTGATAGACAGATAAAGCACCAGCAATTAATTAATCAATAATCAGTATTAATAAATGTCTATACAGAAACCTAGTTGGGAAAGTTCAGGTCTAAATAATTCTGGATATCTAGATATCAACAGTAACCCATACATTAATAGGGAAATACTTAAATTATTTATTGAACAAGTACCAATAGCTCTGGCAATACTAGATCGGCAAATGCGTTATCTGTTTACCAATAAGCAATGGCTAGAAATTCATCAACTTACTGATTCTAATATTATTGGTTTTTCTCACTACAAATTATTCCCTGAACACTCGCGCAATTTGAGTAAAATCTATCAACAATGTTTGTTAGGCTCGACAAAAACATATCAAGAAAATAGTTACTGTAATCAAAATAATACTAATAGTAGTTTGAAATGGCAGTTTTCTCCTTGGTATGACGAGAATCAAAATATCGGTGGAATTATTATTCATACTTTCAATCAAGAAAAGACTCTAGAACCTTTTTTTGATTTATCGGTAGATATGTTATCTATCCTAGCTTTAGATGGCTATTTTAAACAAATTAATGCTGCTTTTAAACAAACTATCGGTTATTCTGAAACTGAGTTAATAGGACAACCGATACTTAGTTTTATTCATCCAGACGAGCAAAATTCTACACTAGAAGCTATTGAAAGATTGAGTCGAGGAGTTGTTACTAAAGTACAATTTGAAAATCGTTGTCGTTGTCAAAATAATTCCTATAAATGGTTACAGTGGACAATAACTATAGTCGGAGAAGCAAAATTACTCTACGCTGTAGCTAGGGATATTACTCAATCTCGTCAAATAGCAGATCGGCTTTCTTGGCAAGCTCAACACGATGTATTAACAGGGATTTATAATCGTAATGGGTTTGAACAACAAGTAACAGAAGCGATCGCCCTAGCCCAAGAACATTCCTATCAATACGCTCTTTGTTATTTAGATATAGATAGATTCAAAGTTATTAACGATATTTGTGGTCACTTAGCAGGGGATGAGTTACTGAGACAAATCACCAATATCTTAAAACAGCGAGTGCGTTCTAGTGACATCTTAGCTCGTATCGGCAGTGATGAATTTGGGCTATTGTTAAAACAATGTCCTCTAGAAGAAGCCGAAAAAATTGCCTACACTCTCAGCAATTTAATTCAAGAAAGTCGCTTTACTTGGCAGGATAAAAGCTTTTCTATTGGAGTCAGCATTGGTGTAGTAGCTATCGATGAAAATAGTAGCAATTTTAGTAATATCTTAAATGCTGCTGATACTGCCTGTTACACTGCTAAACAAAAAGGTAGTAGTAGGATTCAACTATATCGTTTAGATGATCAAGAATTAGTTAAATATCGCGGTGAGAGACATTGGATATCTCGTATTAATTTAGCTCTAGAAGAAAATCGTTTTCGTCTCTATTGCCAAAAAATTTCGCCCCTGCAAGACAAATTTGGTATCGAGCATTACGAAATTTTATTACGTCTTTTAGATAAACAAGGGAATTTAGTTTCTCCAATACATTTTATTCCCGTAGCAGAACGCTATAATTTAATGCCAGCAATAGATCGTTGGGTAATTAAGAATTTTTTCGCTACTTACCAAAAATACTGTCACAATCAATCCCATTCCAAATGCCAAGCAATTTATACCATCAATCTTTCTGGTGCAAGTATTAACAGCGATTTGTTTTTTTATTTTCTCAAAGAACAATTTGCTCAATACAAAATTACTCCTGAAAAAATTTGCTTTGAAATTACGGAAACAGCAGCGATCGCCAATCTAACCACAGCAGCCCAATTTATTCGTGAATTAAAAGAATTAGGCTGCTCTTTTGCTTTAGATGACTTTGGTAGTGGGATGAGTTCTCTAGCTTATCTGAAAAACTTGCCTGTAGATTATTTAAAAATTGATGGCAACTTTGTCAAGAATATTGTAAACGATCCCATAGACAGAGCCACAGTAGAATGTTTTAATCGTATTGGTCACGTGATGAATATTCAGACTATTGCGGAATTTGTGGAAAATGATGATATCATTCTTCAGTTGAAAGAACTAGGAGTAGATTACGCCCAAGGCTACGGTATTTCTAAACCCTGTCCCCTTGATTTTGATTAGCTGTTGGCTAAAATTAACTATGAAATTCTCACCATAGTTATGATCTATCTCGACTCCGCCATTATTGAAGAAGCTCAAATAGCAACAGCAATGGGATGGGTAAAAGGAATTACTACCAATCCTACATTACTGGCAAAAAGTAATCTGTCTCCTGAAGCCACACTGCAAAAATTGGCTGCCATTAGTCCTGGAGAACTTTATTATCAACTATATACCGATGATTTTGATAGCATGGTTGCAGAAGCCAGAAAAGCCCAAGAATTAATTGGGTCAAAACTGGTTCTCAAAATTCCTGCTACTCCTTTAGGATTTCGTGTTACAGCCTATCTCTCCTCAGACATATCTTGTTCGGTAACAGCTATTTATAGTGCAGCCCAAGCTGCGATCGCAGCCGAATCTGGAGCCAAATATGCGATCGCTTATGTCAATCGCGCTACGAGACTTCTAGGAGATGGAATGGCTCTAGTTAGAGACATGGCAAACATACTAAATAATAGTGATACAACTATTTTGGCTGCTAGTCTCAAGTCTCCTGAAGAATCTGCATCAGCATTACTAGCAGGAGCTTCCCACCTTACAGTACCATTGTCTTTATTAGAAGCTATGGCTACTCACAAGTTTTCCGCTCAAACAGTAGAAGAATTTAAAACTAAGGGCATCGGTATAACTGTTGAATAGCTGATAGCTATTAGCTTTTTCCAATTACGTGAGTTTGGCGAAGTTAAAAAATCAGAAATTTATAAGAATTTGCAAGTTTTTAGCTGCTTGAATCCCCCATGTTCTTGTTGAAACAATCATAATTCCGTACAGACGCGACGGGGCGTACAAGCAACCCCCCTCAAATTTCGCGTCTCTCCGAACTCCCAACCCACGTTATCCAGCAACCTATGAGAAACGCTATATTCTAAAATACTGCTGCTCAACCAATAATAAATGAATATTATTACTGACTTACTTTTCCCCAAAAATAAAACACAATCTTCTAAAAAAACTACTACTGGGCTTGCTCCTCTTAAACAAAATGTCCGCGGAATTCATTGCAAATCTGCTCCAGAAATTGAGAAAATGCGAGAGTCTAGCAAGATTGTCGCTACTGTCTTGAAAGAAATTGCGGAGATGGTACAGCCAGGAATGACTACCGCAGATTTAGATGCTTATGGGGAAAAACGAATTCGAGCAATGGGAGCAACCCCTAGTTTCAAAGGTTATTATGGGTTTCCCGCTTCAATTTGCGCTTGTATTAATCATGAGGTAGTACACGGTATTCCCAGCCCCAAGAAAGTAATTCGTCGAGGAGATATTGTAAAAATAGATACAGGTGCTTACTATCAAGGATTTCATGGCGACTCTTGTATCACTATTCCTGTCGGGAAAGTCTCCTCACAAGCAGCTAAACTTATCAAAGTAGCGGAAGAAGCCCTATATAAAGGGATTGAACAGGTTAAAGCTGGTAATTATCTTTTGGATATCGCTGCTGCGATCGAAGATCATGCTAAAGCCCACAAGTATTCTATAGTAGAAGAGTTTACTGGCCATGGAGTGGGAAAAAATCTTCACGAACCCCCCTCTGTCTTTAACTTTCGCACTAATCAATTACCAAATGTCAAATTAAAACCAGGTATGACTCTGGCTATCGAACCGATACTTAATGCTGGTTCCCGTCATACTCGCACTTTACGCGATCGCTGGACTGTGGTAACTGTCGATAATAATCTATCTGCTCAATTCGAGCATACTGTATTAGTTACTGAAAATGGTTACGAAATTTTAACCGACCGCACTGCTGTTTGAGGGTAAAATTAATCTCTTCCTTGCTTGAGGGAATTTAGTAGGGTTGTGGGGGTGGCGATTAAATAGCTTCAGACTTTTTCCGAAGAGGAAATATGACCTCAGTTTATCTTAGATTGAACCGATATTCTTGATTGAAGATAGGAACACCAATGATACAGTTTGCTAACCGCATACAACCTCTTGCTAGTAACGTGTTTGCAGACATGGATCGGGCGAAAGCTCAGGCAAGAAACAACGGTAAAGATATTATAGATTTATCTTTGGGTTCTTCCGATCTGCCAGTAGCAGAACACATTATACAAGTGATAGAGAAAGCATTACATGATCGCACTACCCACGGATATTTACTCTACAATGGTACAAGGGAGTTTCGGGAAACCGCAGCTAAATGGTACAGCGATCGCTTTGGAATTGCTGTCGATCCTGATACAGAAGTATTACAGTTAATTGGTTCTCAAGAAGGTACAGCACACTTACCTTTAGCCATTCTTAATCCTGGAGATTTTGCCCTATTACTCGATCCTGGTTATCCTTCCCATGCTGGAGGCGTGTATCTAGCTGGAGGGCAAATATATCCTATGCCATTGTTGGCTCAAAAGCAATTTTTACCTGTTTTTGCTGATATCCCTGACTCAGTTTTGAGTCAAGCCAAAATGATGGTATTGAGTTATCCCCATAATCCTACTACTGCAACTGCAACCTTGTCATTTTTTCAAGAAGCAGTAGCTTTTTGTCGGGAACACAATCTAGTTTTAGTTCATGATTTTCCTTATGTAGATATGTTTTTTGAGGAAGCAGAACCTCCTCCTTCGATTTTGCAAGCTGATCCTGATAAAACAATTTCCATAGAATTTTTTACTCTTTCCAAATCCTATAATATGGGGGGATTTCGGATCGGGTTTGCTATTGGAAATCAAGAGATAATTAAAGCTTTAAGGCAAATTAAAGCGGTAGTTGATTTCAATCAATATTTAGGTATTTTAAATGGTGCGATCGCAGCTTTATCTGGTTCATCAGAATGTGTTGCAGAAACGGTTAAGACTTTTCAAACCAGAAGAGATGCTTTAATTGCAGCTTTACATAACATTGGGTGGGAAGTAGCAAAACCCCAAGCTACCATGTATCTTTGGGCAAAATTACCTGAATTATGGCACAAGAGTTCTGTAGAATTTTGTACTCAATTAGTCCATGAAACAGGGGTGGCTTTATCACCAGGTTCGGGTTTTGGTAAATCAGGAGAAGGTTATGTCCGTTTTGCACTGGTACAAGAACCAGCAGTGTTAGAATTAGCAGCAACAAAAATATCTGAGTTTCTACAATCAGTAAGCAGTAAGCAGTAATCTTAGGTTTAAGCTAATTGTCACTTAAAGGATAAAATGGCACTTTTTAAAGCATAAGTTGGCACTCGAGTGTTGTTGAGAATAACTGGTCTAAGAGTTCATCCAAAGTCCACACTGCTTGTCTTTTGGGATTATTGGCCTTGGTTACTAGACGTACATTTTTGGTAATTTGAGTGTTCCCTCTCAGGTTATGAAAAAATTCTGTGTTGGTCGTCCCAAACAGTCGTTCGATAATTGAACCAAACCGGGCCTTCCCTGCCGGTCGCTGCTTTTTAGTACATCCAAAGGCGGCCAGAAGCGTTTCAAAGTAGGTACTCCCAAACTCCGCCCCTCCAGTTCCCAATAGGTTATTCCCGGATGGCTGCTCACCCTCGAGAGAATCTGGGCAGAGCTAACCGAGTCTAGTGGATGTAATGGTTGTGTATAAGCTTTAAGAAAAAGGGGGTCATATATCTCCTATAGCTGCTTACGATGAAGATAGCGATCGCTTTTTAATTCTAGATGTTGCTCGCTATAAATACCCTCCCGTCTGGGTAAAAACAGC
>JASJEK010000249.1 GCA_030064915.1 Xenococcaceae cyanobacterium MO_234.B1 | reverse complement strand
ATCACGGATCTTCATGGCACGAAAATAACCCCTAAAAAGATCAGCAATTCTCTCTCATTTGGAACTGGAGTTGAGACGCTTATCGAGATCTAATCAGTGCGCTCGAGATCTAATTAGTGCGCTCGATACCTAATTATCAGTCTTTTAGGACTCTAGAGCATCGATGAGCGTAATCAAGAGTAGTCATCAAGTCTTCCGTGTCATAAAATTTATCTAACTTATGCAAAAGGTCTAGAAATTTCTTGCTGTGCTGCTAAGGCGATCGCATGTGGCAAGATCAGGTGTTCTTGGACTTGAACTCTGGCATGGAGAGTATCGGCAGTATCTGTAGGTAAAATTGGCACAGCAGCTTGCATAATAATTTCACCACTATCCACTGCTAAACTTACTTTATGGACGGTACAACCAGTAATTTTTACTCCTGCTGCTAAAGCTTGCTCGATCGCCCGAATTCCTTTAAAACTAGGCAAGAGACTCGGATGAATATTAATTACCCTCTCAGGAAAGCCATCTAATAACACTTGGGTAACGATCCGCATCCAACCAGCCATAATTACCCATTCGACTCCATATTCTTTTAAAGTAGCAACTATTTCCCTATCTAAAGCTTCTCGTTTTTTATATTGACGATGATCGATTAATATTGCAGGAATTTGCCACCTTTCAGCACGTGATCGCACCTTGGCATCGGGATTGTTATAGATTAAAACTTTGATTTGGGCATTTAATTTATTATCTGCGATCGCATTAGCTATAGCTTCAAAATTTGTCCCACTACCAGAAGCCATCACACCCAATTGTAGAGGGCTGTCTAGTTTGATATCAGCAGTTAAACTCGGGGAAATTAAAGCATTTTCCATAATTTTGCATTTTGTATTTTTAACAAAAAGCCTTAACTAACTGCTCTAAATGTTCCTTTTCATGGGTAGCCATCACTGATAAACGAATACGACTAGTAGGAACAGTAGGAGGCCGAATTGCAGGGGCGAAAATACCTGCTTCTTGTAGTTTCTCAGACTGATTTAGGGCAGTTTCAGGACTGTCTAAACCCAGACAAATAATAGACGATTCTGAGGGTAAAAGATTTTCTGATGGTAATTCCTGTTTAAGATAGTTAATATTATCCCAAAGTTGTCTAATTTTTTCTGGCTCATTTCTAATCACTTCAATAGCTGCGATCGCAGCAGCCGTATCTCCAGGAGACAAACCAGTAGTATAAATCCAAGTAGCAGCACGATTCCTTAAGAAATCAATAAGATCGTTACTACCTGCAACATAACCCCCCAAACTCCCTAAAGCTTTACTGAGAGTCCCCATCTGAATCAAGGGATAATTGCTACAGTGGAAATATTCTACACAACCAGCACCAGTATCCCCTAATACCCCTGTAGCGTGTGCCTCATCCACTAAGGTCATACAATCAAATGCTTTTGCGATAGATAATAATTCTGGTAAAGGACAGATATCCCCATCCATACTAAAAACACTATCGGTAACAATTAAACAGCGACGATATTGACTGGGATAAGTAACTATTTTATGGTGCAAATCTGCCATATTACAGTGTAAATACTCTATTACCTTAGCACTGCTTAACTTTGCTCCATTTTTCAAACTAGAGTGATTATATTGATCTGCTAAGATTAAATCCTTTTGTCCTACTAAAGCGGAAATCGTCCCCAAATTCGCCAGATAACCAGAACTAAATACTAAAGCAGCTTCTGTCTGTTTCCAATCTGCGATCGCTATTTCTAAGTTACGGTGTAATTCTCGGTGTCCACTAAGCAACCGCGAACCAGTACTTCCTGTACCATATTCTTGAATCGCTTTAGTAGCTGCTGCAATTAACCTGCGATCGCCAGCTAATCCCAAATAATCATTACTAGCAAAATTAATTAATTTCCGCCCTTCTAACTCTATTATCGCCCCAGGAAGAGAGTTAATTGTTTTTACCTGACGATACCAATTAGCACGATGAATTGTCCCCAGAGATTTTTGTAACCAACCATAGGGATTAGATAGACTACTGTGCATAGAGGCTAGAGATAACTGGTTACTGGTTACTGATTACTGATTACTGATTACATAATCTTCTTATATTCTTCTAACAAATCCAAGAGATTCACCTGACATTGCATCGGTAATAAATCTAGTAGGGGTAAAGTTTTCTTTCCACCACCTAGCTTGACAGGAATTTCTTGCAAAATTGCTACTACCCCATCTTCTTCTAATTGGTCATCTTCTAATAAAGGATAGAGTTTTTCTGCTAAAATTGTGTGTAAATGAGCCTCTGCTAGATATAGATGCCACTTAGCCACATCAATATAGATATTTTCGCCAATTTCTGCTGCTAAAGCTTCGATTTGTTGAGTACTAGCCATTGGATTCTACCGATGAATAATCTGCGATCGCTGTGATATATACGAGGTGTAATAACAAGATTCCTACCCAAATACCCGTTACCCAGATCAACCAACTCCAATTAGCTGATTTAAAGATATCCACAAACCATAAGCCAGAATTGGTCGCTGCAAATATTGCCACATGAACAGCAAAATTTATGCGATCGTCTAAACGACGGTAGGCTGGGTCTTTACGGTCTGGTTTACGAGGCCAACGAGGAGGCATAAATCTAGATATTAAGATAATTGCTGTAAATTATCTTAAGCCTAAGCCCTAACCATTGCAATTATTTTCTGCAACAAAATAATCCCCCGATTTTCCCCCAGTTTTACTAATAAGACGTATTCCAGTAATTTCCATAGATTTTTCAATCCCTTTTGCCATGTCATAAAGAGTCAAAGCTGCAACGGAAACTGCGGTTAAAGCTTCCATTTCCACTCCTGTTTCTGCTTTGGTAATTACAGTAGCCCGAATTATATAACCTGGAAGTTGCCGATCTGGAGCGATATTAATCTCAATCTTGTGTAACGGCAAAGTATGACATAAGGGTATCAGATTAGCTGTTTGTTTTGCTGCCATGATTCCTGCGAGTTTTGCTGTACCCACAACATTGCCTTTGGGTGCATTACCCTTTTCAATAGTTTCTAAAGTCTCTAGCGACATTTTGATCTTGGCTTCTGCAACTCCTTGACGACGAGTAACAGCTTTCTCGGAAACATCAACCATTTGGGCTTCCCCTTTAGAGTTGAGATGAGATAGAGATTTTTTTTCTTGCATAATTAGTTTTTATTGTGATACCATAAGAAGCCATTGAGCAACTTTTTTAAGTTGCTAATTCAAGGGCGTGTAGCTCAGTGGACTAGAGCACGTGGCTACGGACTACGGTGTCAGGGGTTCGAATCCCTTCTCGCCCGTTTTGTTGAATAGATAGTTTTGTAAGGCTGCGTCAGGATTCTAACCCCTGACCCCTCGTGAAAAAGCCACTCAGTAACTAATTAATACTCTACTTACACTCAAATTACACTCACTTCCTTATTATTCCCACATAACCAACTGGGTAAAAAAGGGGTAACTTACCAACTTCATCAACTCTTCATAAATGAGTAAAGCTACAAGGCAATAAAAATCTAGGCATTATACAAGACCTAGCTAAATCTGTCAAATTGGGATCTTATTCTGAATTTAGTTACAAGTACAAGAACGATCGCAGTATTTCATTCCTTGAATAAAGAGAAAAATGTAATTAAACAATTACACAAATAACGCAACCATGACGAAAAAGGAATAAGCGAAATACATAAGATTACGGAAGTATTACTAAAACTTTAAGCCATTATCATCTTTTCTGAAGGATTAGATTTTCTGAAGGATTAGAAGCAGATGGCTACAAGATGCCTAATGGAGAGTATCGGGTAGGCTTGTCTAGTGCCAGTAAAGCAATAGGGTATTCCGAAGAATGGCTCAGAAGAGTATTAAATAGAAGTGGCACGACAGCTAAAGCCTTACAGGGGCTGGGTTTTAGCGGAAAATTTTGAGAAGTGGTACGGGAGTCAAACCAAGGAAATTCGTACAGTGAAAGAACCATTAGCCTTGATGATTTCAATAACGGGAGTTTAGTTTCCAAATTTATAGACCTTCAACAATCCCCGATAAACAAAACCCTTACGTGAGCGTGAGAATGTTTGGGAAAATCCTTCATTTAAACATCATCTTGACATTGACAGGGGTGTTGACGGGGGTGTTGACAGGGTGTTGACAGCGAGTAAAAAGTTTGAAAATACTGGCGTACAGAGTTTGTCAACACCCCCCCAAAATCCAACAAAATCAGCCAAAATTTTTCTGGCTACTGAACCAGAAATTGAAGATGAAGTAGTTGATGGATATCTCCCCTATGGGGAAGAAGATATCAAATTCGTCAGAGAAACCTTACTAACCCATTGCAGGTAGCGATGAGGTGAACATCAAAGAGCTTAGAAAGATGATTTGTGAAAATGGTCAATGGGTAGTAACAACTTTATAAAGAAATTTAAGCGCGTTTTTATGCCCAAAAAGAGGCTGAATAGTAGTTCAGTGATAGATTTATCATTAACGGAAATATAGAGGCTAAAAAAGCGATTTAAGAGCCAATAGAGAGAAAATAATTAAAACAGTAATAACCAAAAAAGCTAGGAGGGTTTAGTAATAGCTGAATTCCTTATAAATACTAGCTCATAGGGGTATCCAACCTACTATCCAACCTACTATCCAACCTATCCGACCCCCTACAAATACAAAATCAACCCGATATAAATAACCAGGGGTGGGATAATCAAACTAAACTTATCTATTCCTGTTGGCTTACCAAGAATGTTATATATTATTAGTAAGCGACTAGATCTAAAATTATAGTAATGGTTTCCAAGGTGTCATAACCCCCTGTCATAACCCCTACAAATTAGAATGTCATAACCCCCTGTAAGAGCTTCTTAAGTGATGGCAATAAAACAAAAACAAATAACACTAAAAAATCTAGGGAAGAGCATTCTATAAGCATTCTATGAGGTTGGTTTTTATTACCTACTAGTGATAGTCTATCCCTTAGTCCATCATCAGCTTGTGACACAACTTGTGACACAATTTCAAAACACAGTCTTACTGATACTTACTATCTACTTCCAGGACTATACACCCACCCCCCCTACCGCAGCCCACAAAAAGAAAAAGAACCCGCACCTCAGGTTAAACAGTCACACCCCGTAGCCTCGAAGAGGTCGGAGCGTAGCGGAGAGGGTTGACGGTTAAGCGACAAGGGTTAAACTATTTTGTCGGGCTGTGAGTAGGTAGGGGAAGGTGAAGTTGCTACGTCTGTTATCTCTTCCTCACTGTATGAGGATTCTTGTACTGGGTTGGTATTAACTACTTCATCATTAACTACTGGTTCAGTGAGAGAAGGATTACTTAACCTACTTAACCTATTTTGAGGTTGAGTAATAGGTTGAGTAATAGGTTGAGTAGGTTAAGATAACCCTTGTATAGCAACAGTTTCAGCCTGCTTAACCTCTACTTGTACTTGACCTCTACTTGACCTGTACTTGACCTCCTGCTTGACCTCAGAAGGGTCAAGTACAGGGTAAGTCCAAACATACTGACGTTGACCATCTAGATAAGCTTGATTGAATAGATTTGACAAACTCAGTAAGAGGGGAATGTAAAATCTACTTTGTCAAGTTACCCTATTCTGTATCCCCTGGTAAGATTAAATCGGTTACATCTTCTCTATCCATCTCTAACCAGTCCTCATAACTCAGAGATTCGGCATAGGTTTTATAAAAAAGCGACCGCTTTTCTGGGGTAGTTAGTGGAACATCATTAAAGCTATCTCGGAAGAAGTCAATTAGAGCAAACCCTAGTTAGTGCAGTTTGTAAGGAGATCGCTTTTTTCTTTTTCTTGATTACCCCATAGGTTATTAGGTGTTTAAAATCATCTAGGCTGATAGTTTTAGACTCCCTTTGTCCTTTGATAGATTGGGTTGCCACTTTCTCAGTTTTTCCGCTAAAACCTATATCCTGTAAGGTTTCGATTTGGTTGCCATCTCTTTTTAAGCTTCTACCTAACCATTCTTTGGAAAACCCATTAGCTTTACTAGCACTAGATAACCCGACTCGATATTCCCCAAAAAGCATTTGGGAGCCATCTACTTCTAATCCTTCACAAAATACTATTTTCAAGAGAATATAACTTAATTCCTAGAATTCTCCCATAGCAACCTCATAGAAACGATGAGGGAAGAAATTATCCTCTAATAGTCATTGAGAGTTGCTACTACCCATTAACCATCCTCGCAAACCATGCGTCTAATTTCCTTAATGGCAAGGAAAACACTACCTGTGCGTTGACTATCATCTTCAACAAAATAATCAGAACATCTTCGATCTTCCCACTGCACTACCAGCTTCATTCCCTTTTGACATCTTTCTATCTTGATAACCTCTCCTAAAGGTCTATTAGCAAGTAAGAAGTCACCATATTCACTATGTAGCTTGACCATATTCCCTATTTGTAGAGGGATTTTAGCAACGTCACAGGCATAGAGGTCTTTTTCCTCATCGTTGGGAATATCCTCTGTTATTTCCCCCTTAACTGAGCGCTCGCTTGGCTGTAGTTCGGGATTATCATCTCTGGTCACATCATTGACTACTGATTCAGTAAGAGGTAGAAGCTGCTCAACAGTTGCACTGGGTAATAATTGACAAGCTGCCTGGATTAAACCAGGCTCAAATGCATCCTGTAGGTCACAGAGAGTCTCTGGATGATTGGAGAGTATATTTGCTATATCTCTTATATCTTCCTCACTGTATAAGAATTCTTGTACTGGGTTGGTATTAACTACTTGATCATTAACTACTGGTTCAGTAACAGAAGGACTACTTACTGCTTTTACTGGAGGTGGGTCAGTAGGTGGGGCAGTAGGTGGGGCGTTGATATAACCTTTGCTCTTACTAGGTTTGCCCCACCTGTCACACCTTGCCACACCTTGTTCTTTACAATTAGGTGGGGCGCAAGGTGGGGCGTTGATATAACCGTTACTATTACTAGGGTTGCCCCACCTGTCACACCTTGCCACACCTTGTTCTTTACAATTAGGTGGGGCAGGTGGGGCAGGTGTGTCACTTCCTTTTAGCTCAATGGTTTCAGGGTGTCCTACCTTGCGCCCCACCTCTAGAGAGGTGTGACGTTTACCCCAGACTTTTTGTCGTTTACCTTGATAAGTCTTTTTACCTAAGTTTTCCCAGCCCAACCCTCTGAGAATGTCAGCAACTCTCATCGCGTCTCTTGTATCGTTAGGATTGCCTTTCCCTCTCAATGGATAAGTCAGCAACTCTCTAGTAGTAACCATTGGTTTAGAACCAGAAGCTATCATCCTTCTCTCATGGTCGTTCAAGTAATCTTTAATTAAAGCGGACCAAGGGTCACTCAACTCAACCCCCTGGTTAAGTTGTTTCTGTAGCTGTTGTTTTTCCTGAGTTAAGTACCAAGTTTGACCATCTAGATAAGCTTGTATGGCATTCGCTAAAATCCCATCTCTTTCTTGAATGAGTAAAACTGTATTGATTTGAGCTACTGCCACAGGGATAATCATCAACCGCCTACTACCAATAGACTCTTTTAAGAACTCACCATTATTCACTGTCCCAGCCAGGACAAATCTTCTGGGATGTTGGGTCACAGATTCAGCGTAGGGTTCTCTGTAAAGATCTGTAGAACGAGTGACTAAAGCTTGGAGTGTGGCAGCATCTGTTTGGGATGTGACTCCATCTAGTTCGGCTATTTCCAGAATCCAAGACTGATGAGCAATCATTAAGGCATCTTTGTCCTGATTCAGGGAGATGCCCATAGAATCGTCATAGTAATCACCACCAATGATGGAAAAGAAAGTGGATTTACCAATTCCCTCAGAACCTTGTAAAACAAGCATGGTATCAGCTTTACAGCCTGGTTCATAGACTCTAGCTACCAGTGAAATGAGCCACTTCTGGAGGTAAATATCATAGATAGGGTCGGTTGT
>JASJEK010000248.1 GCA_030064915.1 Xenococcaceae cyanobacterium MO_234.B1 | reverse complement strand
TTCCAGTGCTGAATACCGAGTCTTAGTAGAAGTTAGGAACAACAACCAAAAAGCACAAGTGCGATCGCGATATCCAGAGGCATTTACTACTTTATATCGAGGAAAATCTATGTTACAAGTAGGAGCATTTAGCAATCGTAGTAATGCTGAAACTATATCTCGTTCTTTAGCAGATTTAGGCTTAAAATCCTACGTTATTGACTTTTAAACCTAATAAGTGTCGTTGGGAACGGTGATTACTTCATGGGTGATGGCATTTAAAGCCAACAATATGTAAAAATTTGTAAAAAAATATGAAAAGCACTTGATAAATTTACTTTAATAAAGTTGCCAGGTTAACAATTGGTTAACAAAAATTAGAAAGGAGGTTAAATTATGTCTCCTACTAATGCTAAAGAAGGTTCAAAGTGTAATCTAGTATGTCATCCAATACAAAAATGGATTTGTTCACAAGATAGTTATCCTTACTGCAATGTTCAATGGGTAATGAAATGTAAGGCTCCAATTAGCATTCTTTCAAAAAACAAAGTCAGTAATAGTTAAACAAACCAGATAACTACCTTAGAAACTTACAGAGATTAGAAGTGCTTCTAGAATACCGATTCAGTAATGCCAAAAACTACTATGATCGGATATTCAGCCAATGAAGTCTCGCCTTTTGAGAACTCCTGAAATCTAAGAATTGGACTGAATTCTGAATATTGAATCGGTGTTCTAGGAAGTGGCTGGCATCCTCGATACGGTTTCGGTCGAGTTGATGGGATTGCTTCCATTCTGAAAGTGCTTCCTACACCTCTACCAACTTTTATAGCTCGGCGTTGCGACAGCAAACGATACTGTTGGCGAATGTGCTACAGGCGATATTACACAAAGTATTACAAAAGGCTAAAGTTAGGATTTTTGGTGATTGTTTAAATTTAAAGCTATTAGCTAACAGCCAATAGCTTTAATTATCTTTAACTAGAAAATTATCAAAATCAAGCAGTTATTAGCCGATTTTCAATAATTCCACGTCGAAAATCAAAGTTGCATTAGGGGGAATGACCCCACCAGCACCCCTAGCACCATAGCCTAATTCTGGGGGAATAATCAGAGTACGTCGTTCTCCTACTTTCATATTACCTACACCTTCATCCCAACCTTTAATGACTTGTCCGATACCAATTTTGAAAGTAAAAGGACTATTGCGATCTCTTGAACTATCAAACTTAGTTCCATCTTCTAGGGTACCTGTGTAGTGGACTGTGACCTTATCTCCAGTTTTAGGAGTTGCGCCATCTCCTTCTTTGACAACAATATACTTCAATCCTGAATTAGTGGTGATGGCGTTTGACATATCCATAGTTGTAAATTCCTCTTTAGTGTTGGTATTTTGAGCAATTAGCTCAGGAGTATCCTTAGTTGCTTTAATTTCTGAAGCAATGGCTTCTTGTTGGCTGCTATCACCAAATACAGCAGAAACAACCAGTATTAATCCACAGACTAAAACTATACCAATACTTACAAGAATCTCGTTACTCAATTTTTTAACCACCTTGAATTACCTATACTAGCTCCAGGGACATTATGAAGTACTCCAACCTGCTTCGCGAGGATTGGAGTATCCAAAACCTCGGTCACGACTCGCGCGTTCCTTTGCGCGTTGACAAGGGGCTGACTCCTGGGGTTTCCCCAGGAGCTTGAACGCCCCGCCGCGCGCAGGGTCGCTCGTCAATTCAGGGACGGTTTTATTCGTCCTCGGAGTTTCCCGTTTCACAGGCTTCCGCCTCCATGTAGCAAGCTACATCTTGGTCTTACGATGCCTCAACAGGCAGGAGTCCGCCTTCCACAGACCCATATTGTTTTTATTTGGCTACCATACGCTTGGAGACTTATTGGTCTCTTGGCTACCAGTGGCGTAGAGGGTTGTCTCTGACTGAGATCGATAGCGAATACCAGGCACACTTCAGAGGAACTACTCAGCAAATTATATTGACGATTTTGCCTAGCTGAGAAGCAACAAGACAATTGTACAATGCCTAGAAACCTTACAACATGAAGATTCCGTATCAAAATTGTCAAGCTTACCTCATAAAGCCATGCTCGCTATCCATCCGTCCGCTTGCTATCGCGAAGCGGAGGAATTTCCCTCGATTTTGTTAAAGGATCTTAAGGATGAAAGAAATTATCAATGATAAATGTTGAAACCGTAGCAGAAGCCAAGGAAATTCAAGAAAAACTGAGAAATCAAGTTATTACTCAAGATTATTTGGGTCAAGTACACTATGTTGCAGGTACAGATGTAGGATTTAAAGACAACTATAGTATTACTCAAGCTGCTGTCGCTGTATTAAGTTTTCCTGAATTGGAACTGGTAGAAACAGCGATCGCTAAAATCCCTACTACTTTCCCTTATATTCCTGGGTATTTATCCTTTCGAGAAATACCAGCGATTTTACAAGCCATGGAAAAACTACAGATTCTTCCTGACCTTATTTTGTGTGATGGTCAAGGGTTGGCTCATCCCCGACGTTTTGGTTTAGCTTGTCACTTGGGAGTATTACTAGATATCCCGACTATTGGTGTCGCAAAATCTTTACTCATCGGGAAACATAAAACCTTACCACCAGAAAAAGGAAACTGGATACCATTAATAGATAAGGATGAAACTATTGGGATTGTATTGCGATCGCGTACTAATGTAAAACCTATCTATGTTTCTATCGGACATAAAATTAGTTTATCGACAGCTAGAGAATATACTATGAAATGCCTAAGTAAATATCGTTTACCAGAAACTACCCGTTGGGCAGACAAATTATCTCGCCAATGATAATTGTTGATAAATGTTAAATGAAATGACTAGAATATTTTTAGCGATCGCAAGTATTTTAGGAGGCTTATCTGTCGCCTTTGGTGCTTTTGCTTCCCACGCTTTAAAACAAAAGTTAACCGAAAGAGCTTTAGAGATTTGGGAAACTGGGAATAAATACCAGATGTACCATGTTCTGGCTTTGATTTTAGTGGCTTTGTTGTTAACTCGTACCGAAACCCCTGATCCATTCCTAAATACTGCTGGAATTGCTTTTATCGTTGGTATTGCTCTATTTTCTGGCAGTTTATATGCTCTGAGTCTCAGTGGAATCAAGTGGTTAGGTGCAATTACACCTTTAGGTGGTGTAGCATTTATCATTGGTTGGGGCTGTTTAGCGGTTTCAGCACTAGGATTCAAGTAATAACTGATGGATTATGGTATTACAAAATGATTGCCCAAAGTGGTCACAAGCAATTCTGCAACCAGCCAAAGAATTTAATCTTACTCCCTTACCAGTACTAGCTGGTACAATTCCCCCAGAATTAACAGGAACACTATATCGTAATGGTCCTGGAAGGTTAAGTATAGGCGATCGCCGAGTCGGACATTGGTTTGATGGGGATGGCGCAGTTTTGGGAGTTAACTTTGGGGAAGGAAAAGCGAGTGCTGTATATCGCTATGTCCAGACTGAAGGCTATCAGGAAGAAACCGCAGCCAAAAAATTCCTTTATCCTAACTATGGTATGACTTCTCCAGGGGGTTGGTGGGAAAATCTCAAACCAACTTTCAAAAATGTGGCTAATACCTCTGTTTTAGCTTTGAGCGATCGCTTATTGGCTTTGTGGGAAGGGGGTTTTCCCCACGCTTTAGATTTACAAACTCTAGAAACTCAAGGAAAAGATAATTTAGCCTTTTTATCCCATAATCAGCCCTTTTCGGCTCATCCGAAAGTAGATTCAGGAGAAATCTTTAACTTTGGCATTGGCATTAACTCTAAGATTGTACTTCATCTCTACAAATGCAATTTTCAAGGTAAAGTTACCCAACAAAATACCTTTCCTCTACCATATCTGTCTCTAATTCATGATTTTGTGGTAGCAGGAGACTATTTAGTCTTCTTTATTCCTCCTGTCAAAGCCAATTTTCTTCCTGTAATGTTGGGACGCAAAGCTTTTTGTGATGCAATGGAATGGAAACCCCAATTAGGTACACAAGTTTTAATCTTTGACCGCCATACCCTATCCTTAGTAAGTCAGGGAACGACAGAAGGGTGGTTTCAGTGGCACTATACCAATGGATATGTCGCAGAAGATGGAACTTTAATCGTTGAACTTGTTCGCTATGGGGATTTGCAAACTAATCAATATCTGAAAGAAGTTGCTACAGGAAAAACTACCACTAAAGCTAAAGGTACTCTTTGGGAAGTAAGACTCGAACCCCAGACAGGAAAAGTAATTGCTAATACTCAAATATTAGACAGATGGTGCGAATTTCCGGTGATTGACCCCTCAAAAGTTGGAAAATCCTGGCGTTATACTTACTTGTCTTCCCATCGAGAAGGAGTTAATGAAAATCAAGAAATTTTAACTGCGATCGCGCAGCGCTGCCTTCGGCAGATCGCAAGATTTGACCGTCAAGAGAATAAATTGGTAGTAGCTGACATGGGTACAAACATATATCCTTCAGAACCTATCTATGTTCCCAGTGCTGATGAACCTACAACAGGATGGCTACTTACAGTAGTTTATGATGGCAACAACCATAGCAGCGAAGTCCGAATTTATCACAGCGATCGCCTTGATGCTGAACCCATCTGTCGCTTAGGACTACCAGAAGTCATACCCCCCAGTTTTCACGGTACTTGGCGCAACCAGTAATCAGTAATCAGTAATCAGTAATCAGTATTTATGTACTGGCTACTTGCTACTTGCTACTTTACGCTCTATTATGTGTTACCATTTGCTGTAAAGGGAAAAATTTGGGTAAATGGGCAAGGTTCTAGTGCTAAATGCCTCCTATGAGCCACTTAATATAACCAGTTGGCGACGGGCGGTTGTGCTACTCTTGAAAGGAAAAGCGGAACAACTCGAACACGAAAAACAATTAATATATGCTAACGTACCTCTCCCTAAGGTAATTCGTCTTCGCTATTATGTCAGAGTTCCCTACAAAGAAATTCCCTTAACTCGTCGTAATGTCCTAGAACGCGATCGCAATACCTGTCAATACTGCAAAGCTAAAGGAGATCAGCTAACCTTAGACCATGTTGTACCACGTTCTCGCGGTGGAGGAGATAGTTGGGAAAATTTGGTAGCAGCTTGTGTGCGTTGTAATGTCAAAAAAGGGAGTCGTACCCCCAAAGAAGCAGGAATGATGCTTTTATCTCAACCCCGACGACCTCATAGTAGCTTGCATTTTGAAATTATTAAATGCACTCAGGGTAATCTAAATCAAGAATGGAAAAAATATGTTATCGGGATTTGATGACTCTAAATACCATGCGATCAAGAACTGGCATGATAAACTCATAAATCAGATAAATAAGAAATAGCTTAAATATTTTTTTTATTTCCTGCTGTCTTATGGGATAGCTTTATAAACATAAGAATTTAAAATATGTCTTCCAAATTTACGAGTTCTGCTAAAAACAAGTCTGTAGTTAATCAAAATAATCCTCGTGCTGGAGTAGTGGAACTACCACTAGAATCCAAAGCAAATCCTCTAGCAATAACTACAAATCAGGGTAATGGTAACTCAGGAACTTCGACAAGACAGTTACAAAATCTCCTAGAAAAATATCAAGGAGACAAGCAACTCGTTATAATACAAGACTTTCCCGATCCTGATGCTCTTTCTAGTGCTTGGGCTTATCTTCTAATTGCAGAAAATTACCATATCTCCTGTGATATTATCTATGGCGGAACTTTATCCCATCAAGAAAATATTGCCCTAGTTAAACTCACTAACCTCCCAGCACAACGCTACAAACCAGAAGAGCTAGAAAATAAGGATTTGTCTGTATATCACGGTTGTGTGTTAATTGATAGCCAAGGAACAAACAGCCAACTCTATTCTGTAGTACAACGAGGGAAGATTCCTCTCATCGCTGTTATCGATCATCACAACAAACAGGGAGAATTAGCAGCAGAATTTATCGATTTACGTCCCCAAACTCGCGCTACAGCAACGATACTAACTCAATATATCCAAGAAGGATTACTAGACTTTAATACTAATAATAATCAGCACGTTAAATGTGCTACGGCTCTAATGCACGGGTTACGCTCCGATACTAACTGCTTGATGCAAGCCCAGGAAGAAGACTTTTTAGCTGCTGCTTATCTCAGTCGCTTTTATGATTCTCAACTACTCAACGCCGTTTTACAATCAGCGCGATCGCGTCGAGTGATGGATGTAATTGAACGTGCTTTACGCAATCGTATTATTAAAAATAACTTCTCCCTCTCAGGAGTAGGCTACCTCCGTTATGATGACCGAGATGCTATTCCCCAAGCAGCAGACTTTTTGGTCACAGAAGAAGATATCCACACAGCCGTAGTCTATGGTATTGTTCATGATGAAGACCAAGATATCGAGATAGTTATTGGTTCTCTTCGTACTGCTAAACTCACTCTTGACCCCGACGAATTCATCAAAGAAGCCTTTGGAAAAGACAGCACAGGAAAATACTTTGGTGGAGGGCGCAATATGGCTGGAGGCTTTGAAATTCCTGTGGGTTTTTTAGGAAACTTTAACGAGAATTCCGACTACGCCAAACTCAAGTGGGAAGTTTTCGACAAACAAATCAAGCAAAAGCTATATCGTCTAGTGCATCCTGATGCCAGTGTCATCCAAACTGATTAAGAGCCGACTTTAAGGCTTTGGCAAATTCCCTAGTTTTGTCAGTCTCGAATTTATGGGTTATACTTTTAGTTCTAAATTACTACTTATTGCTTTTGACTTATAAGTAAGATGTATGTTTTATCATTGGTCTTATTTAGTTTTAATTCCAGGGACTCTCTTGACTTTATGGGCGCAAAATAATATTAAAAGTACTTATAACCGCTACTCTCAAATTCCTTCCACTATGGGAATGACTGGAGCAGATGTTGCAGGTACTATTTTGCAACAAATGGGTATTACTGATGTAAGTATTGAACCTATTGGAGGACAACTTAGCGATCACTATGACCCTAATGCTAAAGCAGTAAGACTATCTCAAGGTATCTACAATTCTACATCTCTAGCTGCTGCTGCGGTGGCTGCTCATGAATGTGGTCATGTCTTACAAGATAAGCAAGGTTATAGTTTTATGAACTTTCGTGCTGCTTTAGTCCCTGCTGCAAATATTGGCTCTAATTTAGGTCCTTTATTAGTTGTGGGAGGAATTTTCTTGAGTACAATGGGGGCTATTTCTGCCCTTATTATTAATATCGGGATTGCTCTATTTTTAGGAGTTATTGCTTTTCATATTATTACCCTTCCTGTGGAATTTGATGCTTCCCGTCGAGCTTTAAATTTAATTGATGAATTGGGTATTTTACAAGGAGAAGAACATCGAGGGGCAAAAGCTGTATTGCAAGCAGCAGCTTGGACTTATGTGGCTACTGCTTTTTATGCTCTTTTACAATTAGCTCAATTACTTTTAATGGCATCTCGCAGAAGATAATCCGAATTGCATAAATAAACCCAAAAAACTCGGAATCTTGTATGTATTTTAAAATAGGGAACACTAAAATCATAGCTGGTAAATTTTCTCTACAAGATATTGATAAAATAGAAATCAACTTTGAATATATATTTGCTAGTAACAATAACTATCGTAGATTTGTTAATGTCGTTTCTGATTCTCAAGGTAACAATATAACTATTAATATAAAATTAAAGTCTAAAGACACTTCCGACTGTAATAAACTTTCTCAGTTACTACTTGGAGTTGATAAAATTATTACCCAAAATAACATTTTTCTGATTGACCAAATTCTTGAAGAAAAATCCAAGGTTAATCTTGACGAGTTTGTAGCATTGCAGCAAGGATTAACTAAATATTTTGTGTAACATTACTAACTTACTAGCCTATTATTTTGAATTGTTAATATCAAAATACTATAGCCCTACAAATTTAGGTTAGGACAAATCAAATTCTGTAAGGGCTTTTCGCGAAAAGCCC
>JASJEK010000044.1 GCA_030064915.1 Xenococcaceae cyanobacterium MO_234.B1 | reverse complement strand
GCTTTAACCAAGCTCAAAAAAGAGCCAGAAAAAACTTGGTTAAAACAAGTCTCATCGGTACCACTACAACAAGGATTAAGACATTTAGATACTGCATTTAAAAACTTTTTCGCTGGCAGAAGCAAATATCCTAAATTTAAGAAAAAAGCAAATCGTCAGTCTGCAACCTATGCCAGTAATGCATTCACTTGGAAAGAAGGAAAGCTTACTTTAGCAAAAATGAATCAACCGCTGAAAATAAAGTGGTCGAGATATTTTGACGGTGAACCATTATCAGTAACCATCAGTAAAGATCCCGCCAATAGATATTTTGTCTCCTTTTTAGTGGAAGAAGAATTAGAACCCTATCCTCAAGGGACAGAAAGTATTGGGATTGATTTAGGAGTCAAAGATGTCATGGTGACATCAAAAGGATTCGCTTCTGGAAACCCCAAATATTACGCGAAGTATCAAGCTAGACTCAAAAAGCTACAGAAAAGGCTAGCTAAGAAACAAAAGGGTTCCCATAACAGAAATAAGGCTCGGCTTAAAGTAGCAAAACTTCACGCTAAGATAGCCGATTGCCGAAAAGATTTTTTACAGAAATTAACGACTCAGTTAGTACGTGAAAACCAAGCAATCTATACTGAGACGTTAGGGGTAAAAAACATGATGGCTAACCATAAATTAGCTCAAGCAATAGCCGATTGTGGATGGGGTGAAGCTCTGAGGCAATTGTTATACAAGTGTCAATGGCACGGAAGAACAATCGGAGCAATCGATAGATGGTTTCCTTCATCTAAAAGATGTAACTGTTGCGGTCACATCAAGGAGCAATTGCCTCTTGAGGTTCGAGAATGGACTTGTCCTAGCTGCAATTCTCATCACGAAAGAGATGTTAATGCAGCAAAGAATATCTTAGCGGTGGGAACCCGCGTCGGCGTAAGACGCAAGGGAACGCCCACCAAGAGAGCGGTCGGGCTGACCGTAATAGCTTGTGGAGATACCTCTAGTGGGGAGTCAGCGCGGCTGTCTCTAGCTACGTGTCGGTGAAGCAAGAATCCCCCGATTTATCGGCGGGAGCGTCAATTATCATCATGTTAGGCATGGGGCTTGGTCTGACATTGGATGACTTTAAACGGGTTTTAGTCGAACTGAAAGCTGTCATTTTAGGTCTAATAACCCAACTAAACAAAAGCCAGATTTGAGAAAAAGCGATCGCCTTTCTCTCCCTTCCTTCTAACCTATTCTTTAACCTCGTATCAACTACTGCTGCTTAACCTGCTAGAAAGTGATCGCATTTTTTAATTCTTCCAAGCTACAATTAAAAAAACAGTATCTTTATCAATTCATCACGACTTAAACCAGTATGCTCGTTAATTCCTCTAAAAATAGCGTTAAGAGTTCCGATTTTAATTGGATCGTGTGCGGGGACTGTAATGTGATGTTCACCATTTCTTTGAGTTGTTAATCTGATGTGACTTCCTGTCTGACGAGTCATTTCATAATCAAGACGGGAAAGTGCTTTGATTAAATCTTCTCCTGACAAATCTCGTGGTAATTTCACGAAGCAATAACCTCATCTCGAACAATGTGTAAACGTATTACTTTCGGTTTTTGCTCTTCTGTAAAATGACAGTTAACTGCATCACGGATCATTGTTTTGAGGCTTTCTATATCTTCAGCTTGCGTAAATATAGATTCTCCTAAAGCTCTGGCCGTATAGCCTCCATCAGGATCTTCTTCAACGAGAAATACAATTTCTGTCATTGTTAGTACTGTCTATAGTTTATTCTTCTTGATTTTAAAATACTGTAGTTTGCTATTAAGTGCGATCGCATTTCTTAGATTTGAACTGGCGATCGCGTAATGCCAATTTCACTGATCGCAAAGTTTGAAATATGCGTCAACAAATTGCAGATGTATTAAATGAGAATCTGAGACAAGCAAAGATCGAGCGAACTAACCGCGAACATATTGAGTTTTGGGAAACTAGAGGAATTAAGTTGAAAGAGATTGAGTAAATTGTGGTTATACTTCAAATATTGTTAATGATTTCATTTTTTTGGGAATAATAGCTTTATATACTTGTTTTCTCTAAAAATAACTTGGAGTATAATTTAATGGATTTTATGGATCGTGTTAAAGCTTTTGCAGCTAATGTTCCGCAAAAACTAGACAGTATTAAAACAGAAGAAGCAACAAAACACTTTTTAATCATGCCTTTTATTCAACAAATATTGGGATATGATGCGTTCAATCCTAATGAAGTTATGCCTGAGTATGATGCTAACGTAGGAGCTAGTACAAAGTATAAATTAGACTATGCAATTTTCCAGGATGGTCATCCAGTCATTTTAATTGAGTGTAAATGTTATGGAAATGACTTCGATAAAGATCGCGAATGGAGTCAATTATTCTCTTATTTTATGGCGACTGATGCAAGAATTGGGGTGCTAACAGATGGAGTTATTTATAAATTATATGCTGATTTAGAAAAGCCTAATAAAATGGATAAAACTCCATTTTTAGAATTAAATTTGCTAAATTTAAATGAATTCGTCATTAAAGAACTATCTAAATTAACTAAATCTACTTTTGATACAGAACAGGCAATTACTTTTGCTTCAGAATTAAAATATGTTGGGGGTATAAAAACTTTATTAAAACAACAATTGGAATTTCCAAGTGATGACTTTGTTAGATACTTTTTTAAAGAATTATGTCCTGAAAACAATTTCATAGGTCAATTAAAAGAAGATTTCTTAGGATATACTTTAAAAGCTATAGAAGAATTTATCAGAGAAGAAATTGAAAATCTTTTAGATGAAGCTGTTAGACCTAAATCCAAACCTGAACCAGAGATAGAAATAACTGAGTCAGAGGAAATATCTGATAATCTTGAATTTACAGAGGACGAACGCGAAGGCTATTATATACTTCGAGCAATTCTTTCTTCTATAGTCTCTCCTTCAAGAATTACACACAGAGATACAGCTAGTTATTGCAATATTCTTCTAGATGATAATGGTCGAAAGCAGATAGTTCGCTTGCATTGTAATAATCCTAACAATAAAAGATTAGAGATATATTCAATGGATAACAATGGAAATAAAGTGTCAGAAAAAACTTCTATTGATGACTTAAATGAAATTTACCAGTATGCAGATCAATTTAAAGCAATTGTCTCCGCTTATGAAGAAAAAGCTATGGTGAAATAATATCCATTAGAAAAAGCCTTATATCTTCCTTTGTGTCTTTGCGACTTTGCGCGAGATAAAACCAAAATTTAGGTTATCCCAATACCCCAACTCCTACACTCTCCAACCATAAAGCGTTACAGTCAGAAGATATAAAGATTAAACTGCAATATCTCATATATGACTAACGCAACTATTACAGAAAATCCCCTATTAATTGGCAAAGGCTTACCTCCCTTCGATAAAATCGAACCATCCCATGTAGTTCCTGCGATAACTGAACTACTCAAGGAATTAGAAACAGATTTAACGAACCTCGAAGCCAATGTAACTCCTACTTGGGAGGGTTTAGTCGAACCTCTAACAGCAATGGAAGAGAAGTTAGGCTGGAGTTGGGGTATTGTAGGACATTTGATGGGTGTGAAAAATAGTCCCGAACTCAGGGAAGCCTATGAGAAGATGCAACCTGAAGTGGTGAAATTTTACAATAAACTCTCCCAAAGCAAACCTCTCTACGAAGCTTTTAAAGAATTACGCCATAGTGCCGACTGGGATAAGTTTGAATCAGCACAACAACGGATTATCGAATCTTCCCTCAGAGATTTTGAACTATCTGGTGTCGGTTTAGAAGGTGAAACCAAAGAGAGATTTAACCAGATACAGTTAGAGTTAGCAGAATTATCTACTAAGTTTTCTAATAATGTTCTTGATGCTACTAAGGCTTTTAAACTAAAACTCACTGAGAAAAAAGATGTCGACGGTTTACCCGATAGTGCTTTAGGTTTAATGGCGCAAACTGCTAAAGCAGAAGGAGAAGAAGAAGCAACTCCTGAAAATGGCCCTTGGGTGGTAACTTTGGACTATCCTAGTTACATTCCCTTTATGAAATATGCAACTAGTAGCGAGTTACGGGAAAAACTCTACAAGGCTTTTCTGTCTCGCGCTTCTAGTGGAGAATTAGACAATAATCCCAATATCGATCGCATTTTAGAATTAAGACAGGAAAAGGCAACTATTCTCGGTTTTGACACCTTTGCAGAACTCAGTTTAGCTCGTAAAATGGCTCCTGATGTCGAAGCGGTAGATAAACTTTCAGAAGAATTGCGAGTTGTTAGTTACGAGGCGGCGCAAAAAGAGTTTGAGGAGTTAAAAGCCTTTGCAGGGGTAGAAGATTTAAAGCATTGGGATACTACCTATTGGTCTGAGAAACAAAAAGAAGCTAAATTTGACTTTAAAGAAGAAGAATTACGCCCTTATTTCCCTTTACCTCAAGTTTTAGAGGGTTTATTCGGTTTAGCCAAACGAATCTTTGGGGTAACTATTACGCCCACCGATGGACAAGCACCAGTATGGCATGAAGATGTCAGATATTTCCAAATCGATGATGAAGATGGTGCAACCATAGCTCATTTCTATCTTGATCCCTATTCTCGTCCCGCCGAAAAACGCGGTGGTGCTTGGATGAATGATTGTATTGGTAGGGCGAAAATGATCGTAGAAGGCAAAACCTCAACTCGTCTTCCTGTAGCTTATTTGATTTGTAACCAAACTCCTCCCGTAGCAGATAAACCAAGCCTCATGACTTTTGGGGAAGTAACTACTCTCTTCCATGAATTTGGTCACGGTTTACAGCATATGCTTACCACTATTGATTATGTCGGTGCAGCAGGTATTAACAATGTGGAATGGGATGCGGTAGAATTACCAAGTCAGTTTATGGAAAACTGGTGTTATGATCGCCCCACTCTTTTCGGTATGGCAAAACACTACCAAACTGGCGAGACTTTACCCGAAGAATACTATCAAAAACTGCTAGCAGCCAAAAACTATATGAGTGGTTCAGCTATGCTGCGTCAGTTACACTTTGGTTTAGTAGATATAGAATTACATCATCGCTATCAACCAGGAGGAGACGAGACTCCTAATGAGATACGAGACAGAATTGCCGAAACTACTACTGTTTTAAAACCCTTACCTGAAGATAATTTCTTATGTTCTTTTGGACATATCTTTGCCGGAGGTTATGCAGCAGGTTACTACAGTTACAAATGGGCGGAAGTCTTAAGCGCAGATGCCTTTGCAGCTTTTGAAGAAGTGGGATTAGATAATGAATCAGCAGTTGCTACTGTGGGTAAAAAATACCGCGACACTATCTTATCTTTAGGTGGAAGTCTGCACCCAATGGAAGTATTCAAACAATTCCGAGGCAGAGAACCCCAAACTGAACCATTATTAAGACATAGTGGGTTACTCGCGACTGCATCATAAATCAAATGTAGGGGCAAACGGCAGTTCGCCCCTACTTACAAAGAATCTCCAGACACAGAATTTTCTTCCAGCCACATACAAAGTTGTTCTTCCGACATTTTGCCACTTGCCAAAGCTAGCATTACCTTCACCACCTCGGCTTCTGATGCTATTAGCTCAATTCCATTAACCTTGAGAAAAACCGCCATAACAACAAAAGCAGTGCGCTTATTACCATCTACAAAAGGATGGTTTTTTACCAGTCCCCAGCCTAAAGCGGAAGCTAACTCATATAAATTAGCATTAGGATTGTAGTTGTAGATATGTTTTGGTCTAGCTAAAGCACTGGATAACTTTCCTGCGTCTAAAATACCTGATGCACCGCCAAACAAAGCTATCTGTTGCTGGTGAATTGCCCTAGCTTGACGTTCGCTTATCCAAATAATTTGGCTCATTGAGCTAATTTTCGTAAGGCATTACGGTAGTGATAAGTCACATCTTTTGCTGCTTCCATTACCTTTTCAAATTCAGGATCGTAGGGAGTCAATTGCACACCGTCTGGAGTTTCGGTGACATAAAGGATATCTCCTTCTCCCACTTGTAATTTGTCTAATATTTCTCTGGGGATACTTGCGCCAAGAGAATTACCTATTTTGCGAATTTTGAGTTTCATTTATTCGGGCATTTTTTGTATCTACACTTGTAGTTACTATTTTACTCTACTGATCACCAAGGACATTTCCCTGAAAGAAAATACCAGTAAAATTAGCGAAGTGTTTTCTCTTTAATTTTCCTCAAGCAAATTTGATATTGAGTTTTTTTCCCTAGAAACCCCATGAAGATTGTGGTTTAATAAACAAAAAAACTGCTGTACAGCAATGACCAAGAATTCTACAGCTAATCAAACTACAACTACTGCTATTCCCCAATCTGTAAGGCTTGCAGATACTTACTACGGCATTTTAGGACTACATCCTTCTGTGTCTGTGATTGAAATTCGTCGCCGTTATCGCCAACTGAGTAAGCAATATCATCCTGATACTACCGATCTACCACCAGCACAAGCCAAAGCTAAATTTCAGCGACTCAATGAAGCTTATGGGACTCTTAGCAACCCCGAAAGGCGATCGCTATATGATCTAAAAATTGGTTATTCTCGGCTTAATGTTATTCAAGCACCAAAAGGATGGGAACAACCAGGACAAGAAATGAGTTCTCGTACAGCTTATCTCGATCCTACGGATCGTCCTCTTTCTTCAGGAGAGATTTTTGTGTTATTTCTATTGGGTGTAACTTTTGTTGGTTGTATCCTTTTAGTTGTTACTGTTGCTTATCTCCGAGGTGAAACTCTTATCTAAATTGTTTCTCCCTTTCTATCCTCAATTTAAAAATATAAAATCAACATTCAAAAATCAATATTCAATGGAATTACCAAGCCCAGATACACCCCTTTACAATCATCCTTTACCTAAAATAGAACAGTGGCTTACTAGTTTAGGTTGTCACCAAGACAAAAATAATCTTCATTGTTGGCATATAGAAAAACCGACTTGGCAAGGAGAGATTTGTCTTGAAATAGAAGAACTAAGGGTATGTTATCTTAACGCTGCTCTAGAAGGAGGCAATCTTAATCGTTCTTTCAAATATTCTTTAAGTCGCCAAGATGTAGAAGCTGCCGTTTTTTCTGGCCCGTAAATCATACTAAAGTAATACTACATATTACGAATAAGCTCTTATTGGGCTATGTCTTCAGTAATTAATACTAGAGGCACAATTTCATTTGCGGCAACAGATGAAATACTGGCTACAATTTTTTCTTTTAAACAAGTAGCTATTAGTTGATTAACCAGGCGAATTTCAGGACTAGGATCGTATTGATACATTACTTCATAGATACGTTGTTTTTTAACTAATCTAATATTTTTTGAGTCTGTAACTTGCTTCGGCTTTTTTTTGAGATAAATCTGAGGTTTGTTACTTCGATCTTTGATGTCTGGTAAAATATCACTGGTTTGCCAGTATCCTTTATAAACATGATTACGAGGGTTTTGATATAGCTTAAAACTAGGAAAAGAAGGGATATACAAAGAGTAAAAATCTGATTCTTTTTTGACCTGGAAACAACCAAAATCTTTTTCTTGTTGATCGAGCATTTTATTAATAGCTAATACTAGTCCAGGTAAATTATTGATTAGCTCGCTAGTTTTAGTTTGATACATTACAAATACTCCCAAAATAAAATGTTATATAATAATTGACGGCTGATGGGGATAGCTTCGTTCATATTAACTCTTGGCAACTAGCTAATGGTTATTTTTTCAGCTATAAGCTTCTAGCTGTTAGCTGTTAGCTTTTACAGAATGGTTCAAAATACTATATCTTGTGCAGCAAAATTGCCTATAATCTTATACGATTTACCTAATCTTTAAAGATAAATATTTCATGGATATAAAAAAATTTTTAGACCTTTGTCAAGGAAATTGGTTTAGTCAACGTACTAATTATCATCTCAACTCAGAAAAAACTGAAAATAGTAAAGCAGATATTGTCATAGAATTTGTTTCCCCAGAAGATTCAGGGGTGGTTCAACTTTGCAAAACTCATCAAATTAATCCTCAATTAAGTATAGGGGCGATCGCCAAAAGTTGGGATAATGCTCCCGACTGGGGAAAACCAAAACAACAAGGTTCTTCTTTGGTTGTCTTAATTCCTAATAGCAATAGTGACCAAGAGGGAAAAATTCTACAAGCTATCTATCAAACTCCCACCATCAGTAATACAGGTAGCTATATCCTAGGAGAAGATAAAGCCCTAACTTTGATTATAGAGGCAAAAGATTTTGTCGTTGAAGAGCGGGTCTGGTTTGCAAGTGATAATTTAAGATTGCGAACTATTATCACCAAAGATGCAGGGGGTCAGATGCAAACTACTTTCTATTCTGAAATTCGCAAAGCACCAGCTAAAAAATAGGTAGGTGTAAATTAAGTTAAAAATGGAGAAAAGCAGAGGAAGGGTCGGCAGCAGGGGCGCAGGGGGAGAAATAAAACGTTTCTCTTCTGTATCTGAGTTCTACCTATCCACCTAATCTTCTGAAATTATTCTTGCAGAAAATATTAAGATGTGTAAAGGCATTAGTAGTTGAGATTTGTCTAAAAAAAGTAACCTAAACTTTTTAAAACTTCACAACAAAAATGCCTATGGTAATATCTGGATGATTGATCAGGGAGCAAACTTTTTAGTTTACTGATCCCTTGTGGTGGAGGAGTCTAATTAAGTGCAATCTAAATTTTCTCAAGAACAAGAGTATATCAAAGGCAAAAGAATACACCCACAGCCACTCCGTATGGGGGTTATTGGTGTGGGAAACATGGGGCGACATCATGCTCGTATTCTGAGTCTGATTAAAGATATTGAATTAGTCGGGGTATCAGATATTAATGTGGAGCGTGGCATTGATATTGCTAGTAGGTATCGAACTCGCTTTTTTGAAAACTATCTAGAATTATTACCTTTTGTGGATGCAGTTTGTATAGCTGTACCAACTCGATTACATCATCAAGTGGGGCTTAATTGTCTGCAAGCAGGAGTTCATGTTCTGATCGAAAAACCTATTGCAGCTTCTATTACTGAAGCAGAATCTTTAGTAAATGCAGCAGCAGATAGTCAATGTATTTTACAAGTAGGTCATATCGAAAGATTTAACCCCGCTTTTGCTGAATTAAGCAAAATTACCCAAACTGAGGAAATATTATCTATTGAAGCTCGTCGGATGAGTCCTTATTCCCAAAGAGCTAATGATGTTTCTGTGGTTTTAGACTTAATGATCCACGATATCGATCTGCTGTTGGAGCTTACTTCATCATCAGTAGTTAAACTAACTGCTAGTGGTAGTAGTGCTTCTGATTCTGGTTATCTAGACTATGTAACTGCTACTCTAGGTTTTGCTAATGGGGTAGTGGCTACCTTAGCAGCATCTAAAATTACCCATCGTAAAATCCGTTGTCTGGCGACTCATTGTAAGAAATCTTTGATCGAAACAGATTTTTTAAATAACGATATTTATATTTATCGCTATCCTACTGAGAGTATTCTCAATTCAGCCCCTAAAAAACTCTATCATCAAGATTGTTTGATCGAAAAAGTTTATACCAGTAACGTTGAACCTCTCTATGCAGAATTAGAACACTTTGTAAGCTGTATTCGCGGAGGAGAACATCCTTCTGTGGGTGGGAAACAAGGAATTCAAGCTTTGCGTTTGGCAAGTCTTATTGAACAAATGGCTTTGGATGGAAAAGTTTGGCATCATACAGACTGGCAAAAACAAACTATTGAGTATCCCACAATTAATGTCTCCTAAGTTCATTGTTGTTTGGGGTTAGGAATCAAAGATTCTAAGGATTTGGCTAGAGTTTCGCTGACTAGATGATTGCCTTGAGGACTAAGGTGAATGTGGTCACGATACAAAAATTCTGGTTGGGGAAAATCCGCAAATATCGGCAAAAAATCAATGTAAGTAATTTGCTCTTGAGTAGTAAATTCCTGAAGACGATTTCTCGCTTTTTGTTCATAATCTCGCGGTCCTGTCTCTCCTAATTCCCTAAGTAAAGGAGTCATAGCCAAAATAAATTGTGTATTTTCAGTCTCAGCGGTCGCTTTTATCTCTCGGATAGCTTGTAAATTCAAGCCAACGCGGTCGCGCTGCGCCTCGCCTTTGGCGAGATCGCCTTTTTCTGGCTTCTGATTCGGTAAAGGTTGGGGTTTAGCAATAAATCGCTCATAAGCTTCTGTCAAAGCCAGAAAAGGTTTATGGTCTGGATAGTTGCGATCGCGTCCTACAAGGTCTGAATTGGGTGCAGTAGCAAATAAATCATCAGTATTAATTACTAAAATTAGAACTTGAGAGTTAAATAAACCAAACCGCTTGAGATAAGCCAATTCATTGCGAGGACCCCAGGAGTTAGCAGAAGCGTTAAGCACTTGGACAGAATTAGTAATAGAATTAACATCAGAATTTAGCTTCTTTGTCAGAGAAGCAGAAAGAATTTCTTGTTGATCTGTCCACCAACCCCCATTAACAATGGAATCTCCTAGCAACAATACCCGAAATAGAGAATCTGGTTTTGCTTCAGCAATGGCTTCACTTCGCATTGAGTATTGATTAATTTGGATTTGATTGCCCATTCTTCTCAGATTTTGATTAGGTGCCAGCAAATAGCCAATTTCATCATCAGCAATATAGAGTGGGGGGTTACCCAAACCAAACATCAATCTTAAGCCTCCCTCAACCAAAACCACGCAACCTATTCCCGTCGTAATAATAATCAGTAATATTTTCATGTTCTTTGCTGTTTATCCTTAACAAACTATTAAATTAGACTTAATAGTTCCAAACTGTAATATAAAAAAGAACGGATGTTGTTACATCAATTGATGTGCCATACTGGAATTTGTCAAATCTCGCTCAGTAACTTTCTAACCTGTATATGGAGTTTTGATTATGTCGGACCTAAATCGTGGAATTATGAAATTTAAAGGAGCAGATAAACCTGCGGTAGTTGCTGCTTCTGCTCTAATTATTTTTATTAGCATTACTGTACTAATTGTATGGGCATTAAAGTCCGCTTATGCTGTCTAAGATAATGCTGCTCGCCTAAAAGCCCAAAAAAAATCGAACAAAACTTTAATTTAGGCAAAATATGTGCTAGCATTGATAACTGTGACAACAAAAGGGTCGATGCCCGAGTGGTTAATGGGGGCGGACTGTAAATCCGCTGGCTATGCCTACGCTGGTTCAAATCCAGCTCGGCCCATAGATAAACTGGTCTTCATTCAAATTGCATGGTGAGAGGAGTGTACAGTAACTAATTATTCGTCATCGGTAACAAATTAATGTCGCTTTAACAAATTAGATGGCATTTAACAAATTAAATGTCATTGCACTTAGATTGACCATCTGCTTTTCAATAAAATTGAAGGCAAGCAATCATACTTCATTATTGTATCGATCGTCACATAAGTTACATCTCAATTGGGACGAGCTGGATTTGCTTTCAGTTTAAATAAATAAACTTCTTCTTGCTCGAAGATGATTCAGTAACCACTACTATAGTAAACCCATACCCCTATTGCTGGGAGCGCACCTTATTCCTATCTCTCGATAGCAGCATCAGGGCGAGCAGTTACTAGGGTCAAAAAGCAAGATTATTTTTAACAATAATCAAACTAACCCACATTTTTCGCAGTACAGAGGCTCAATAAAACATGAACTACGGCGCGATTGAGTTTCAAACAACCAAATAAGAAATAATTGGTTGAAATAAAAATAAATAAGATAAATAAGAAAGTAAAGTATAGCTATCAAAGGCTAGAGTGAGTTTTTTGAATTATCTCATTTATCAAAGTTGATTGTGACCCGTCGCGCCTTGGCAGCATCATTATCTTTCAGTTTGGCCTTTCAATCCATCTCATTCATCAAAGTTGATTGTGACAACGGAAAGCTAAAAACTTTATCCAGTAATGATTCTGGCAGCAGCTAGCGCGGAACAGATGCAAAAAGTCCATTTCAGCGACAGGCTGAAAAAACGCTTAGTTTAAAAAAACAGTCACAACCTTTATCTATCAATGGTTTCAAGACTTGCGCGGTACGACATTATCAAAAAGTCAATTTTGAAAGCCTCAAACCAAGAGTAAGAGAGGATTTCCCCTTGATCGGGGATGATTCAGTAGCCACTACAGCAGTAGACCCGCGCCCTTTTTGCTGGGAGTGCGCCTTATTCCTGTCGTAGACAGCAGCATCAGGGTGAGCAGCTACCAGGGTCAGAAAGCAGGATTACTAATAAAGTAATCAAACTAACCCACATTTTGCACAGTACAGAGGTAAAAACATGAACTGCGGCACTGTTGAAAATTATTGAATTCTCGAGGTGCAGATTGAATAAAAACGACTAAGCTTTATTCCTTTTATTATACACAGCGATCGCCATATTGTGAGCTTTTTCAGTTGGACTACCGCGAACGGGTTGTTTGACTTGGGAGATCGCAATACCTAATTTACTGACTTGAGTAGTAATATTTTCAATCAGCCTACCATAACTCCAGTTATGGACGTTAATTCGATACTGCTTGGCATATTTTTTTTGTCCTTCTTCGTAACCTGGAATTTTAGCTTCTGCTCTAGCTTTGATTTCACTTTGGACAATTTCTCTCATGTCTTCAATTTTAGGAACGGCAATTGCACTGACTTGATACTCTTTGGCTAATTCCACAATGGCTCTAGCAATCAACCGATCTACATATTCACCTAAGTTAGATTCACCTTTTTGGTTATCAGCAGCGCGTTTTTGAGCTTTGTGACGAAGATGTGATAGATATTGCTTCTGTTGTCTTTGACGATTTAACAAGCTATATTTTTTTCGATATTTTTTCTTTTTATCATCTGACTTTTTTCGCTCTGATTTTTTGTCTTTAAGTAATTGTCTAATACTGCGAAATACGATCACGCAGTGCCTCGCCGAAGGCGAGATCGCTTTACCTGTATTGCCATCGACAATAGCAACTGTAGCTGGTTTATCTAAGCCCATTGCTACGCCAAGAATGATATTGGGCTTGCCTTGATAGAGTTTACGAGAAGGACGAGGAAAAGAGTTATGTAATTTGGCTAATGTAGCGTGTTTCTTTTGAACAAAGGCTTCCTGATTTGCAGTTAACTCTCCTTTGTCCTTCATATTATCAATAGTTTTAAACAGTTTAGCCTCTTTTTCTTTTCTAGCTAATTGTGTGCCTTCTGCCGACCAAAATCTAGTATCTACAGTGCAATACAAAACTAAACTTGACAGGGAAAAAGCGATCGCATTTTTAGATAAGGGACAAGCTGTAATTCCGATTTGGTTGGATACAATTCATCAAAAGTTACAGAAAAAGCTGCTGTAGCTGAGATTAAGCTAGACTAAAGTTTCGAGATAATTACGCTCTCAATACTCTTGTTTGCCAGAAATATTTGGGAATTCTAAAGTTGTAGCGATCAAATAGTTTTAGGAGAACAAGTGCGATCGCATCAATTTCGCTAATACTTCTAAACTCTGTTTTGAAAAAGCTTGACCGAGCAAAAACTTAATATATATTAATAAATAGAGTATTTAGTATAAAATAACCACTTTCTTCACATAATCCTCAACTTTCAAGCTTAGATTAGAAATTGTCTTGAGTTAGTGGACAATAAAAATTCAAGCAAAGGATATAAAGTGCGCTATTAAAAGAGGTTGAGTTGATGCTCGATCATTCAAACGTAAAAAGTAATAATGAAACTAGTGATCGTGATCGCGGATATGTTTCTGCTCCCCCAGCGGTATCTTTGCCCAAAGGAGGAGGTGCGATCGCAGGAAGAGGAGAGAAGTTTTCCATGAACCCAGTGACGGGTACGGGTTCTCTCAGTATCCCGATCTTTGTATCACCTGGGCGTTCTGGTTTTTCTCCCCAACTAACCCTGAATTATGATTCTGGTGCGGGGAATGGCTCTTTTGGCTTGGGCTGGAGTTTGGGAGTTCCTTCGATTACGCGCAAAACTCAAAAGGGATTACCCCAATATCGAGATGGGGAAGATTCTGATATTTTCTTACTGTCTGGGACTGAAGATCTGGTTCCGAAACTCATTGGGAATGATTTTCAAAGCCATGATGTGAGGGTTGTCAATGTACCTAATGACGTTTTGCCTCAGCATTTGAGTAGTTATCCTCAGAGAGGAAGTTATAATGTGGGACGATATCGTCCGCGAATTGAAGGGTTATTTGCTCGGAGCGAACGGTGGGAACATCAAGATACGGGGGATGTTCATTGGCTTTCAGTAACTAGAGATAATGTTACGAGTGTTTATGGCAAAGATTTATCCAGTCGCGTTGTCGATCCAGCAGAACCTAAACGTATATTTGAGTGGTTACTCTGCGAGAGTTATGACGATAAGGGCAATGTAATTATTTATCATTACAAACAAGAGGATGCTGCTAATGTAGATGCAACCTTGCCCCAAGAACAAAATCGTTTATTAGATGGACATAGCTATACTCGGCAATACTTAAAGCAAGTTTGGTACGGCAATCAACAACCATTTGCCAGAGACAACTGGTTATTCCAGGTGCTGTTTGACTATGGGGAACACGATCTAGCAAATCCCATGCCTGATGTAGAGGTTCAGGCTTGGCTGCCTCGTCAAGATGCTTTTTCTAGCTTTCGTTCTGGCTTTGAGATTCGTACCCAGAGATTGTGTCAACGAGTATTGATGTTTCATCGTTTTGATGAAGCTGGTCAAATTGATTCTACAGATAAAAGCTTGTATTTAGTGCGATCGACCGATCTTAGTTACGAACCAGATCCTGTTGCTACCTATTTAATTACGGCAACTCAAACGGGCTATAGCTGGGATGAAACTGCTCAAAAATATCAGAAAAAGTCTTATCCTCCTTTAGAGTTGAAATACGATCGCCCTGAAATTCAGGACAAAATCAAGTCTATCGACCCAGAGAGTTTAGAGAATCTGCCAGTTGGTTTGGATGGTGGACAATATCAATGGTTGGATTTAGACGGAGAAGGAATTTCGGGTATTTTAACCGAGCAAGCAGGAGGGTGGTTTTACAAAGCGAATTTAGGAACGGCAAAATTTGCTCCTCTTCAACTAGTGGCAACTAAACCCTCTATTTCTAATTTCCAGAATAGTCAGCAGAGGTTTATGGATTTAGCTGGGGATGGTCAGCACTAATATGCACTGGGATTATAAAGACCAACTACAGCAAGCCGATCTCGGTGGTGGGGGAACAGCTTAAGCTTAGACGCATTTACATTACACTTTAAAATTCTCAAACGCCTTATGGAGAAGGAACAGAATAGGTAACTTTAGTGCGTCTAAGCTTAC
>JASJEK010000247.1 GCA_030064915.1 Xenococcaceae cyanobacterium MO_234.B1 | reverse complement strand
CTAGCTTTTTTATGTTTACAGTTTCTTAGCATTTGGTTAAAGAGTTAATGAAGCCTATTTTCTACCCGTTTGGCTATGTCAGGATGGGCAAGAAGTGAGTGCAAGTTGAGTGTAATTTGAGCGAGTTATGGAATTTAAGGGTTCATCGACGGCTTGAATCGCCGACCATCAATACTAAGCTTTAGTACGGAGAGAGAGGGATTCGAACCCTCGAACGAGTTACCCCGTTACAGCATTTCCAGTGCTGCGCCTTCGACCACTCGGCCATCTCTCCTGGCGTTGCGATTTTCCATTATACATGGCAACAGCAGCTTTTCAAACTATCTATTGGGAAATTCTTTTTTGCTGTAAACTACTATTCGGGACGGTAAATAATCTCAAATCCTTATCAGATAAAGATTTTAAAAGTATACCTAATGACCAAATTGTATAAAGTTAAGATACGCGATCGCCATACAGGAAAAACTCACACTGTAGAAGTCCCAGAAGATCAATACATTTTACAGACAGCAGAAAAGCAGAATACTTTTTTACCTTTTTCTTGTCGTAATGGTGCTTGTACTACTTGTGCGGTCAAAATAATATCGGGAGCGATATATCAACCAGAAGCAATGGGTTTATCTCCCAAACTCAAAGAACAAGGTTATGCTCTATTATGTGTTAGTTATCCCCGCTCCGATCTAGAAGTTGAAACCCAAGATGAAGACGAGGTTTATGAGCTACAATTTGGTCGCTACTTTGCTAAAGGAAAAGTAAGATTTGGTTTGCCTTTGGATGAAGAATAGACAGCAACTCTGTAAAATACTAGTCAGGATTATTACTGGAAGTTATTTGTTGCTGTTGCTAGGATGCAATCAAGTTCAACTTGATAGTAATCAGAATAGTAATCAGATTGCTGCTAGAGTTGAAAGAGTTATTAGTGGACAAACCCTGGAAGTAATTATTGACACAAAGTACCCACCTCAAAGAGTCAGAATAGTCGGAATTGATGTACCTCCATCAGAAAGTTGGGAAATAGCAGCAAAAAAAGGATTACAAAATCTTATTCAAGATGGACAAATATGGCTCGAATTAGAATCTCCAGAACGGGACCGCTATGACCGAATTTTAGCCCATGTCTGGCATAATAAGGCTTTGGTAAGCGAAGAATTAGCGAAACAAGGCTATGTATTAGCCAATACCAAATATCCTAACCAATACAGCGATCGCATTTTTTATGCTCAAGAATATGCTCGAATACTAGGTTATGGTATCTGGTCCACAGAAACTCAATAGGGAAGCTTAATGAATCAACAACAACTACAAATTTTTCTCGATATTGCTACGGAAGCAGCCCTAGACGCAGGAGCGATCTTAAAAGCAAAATTCCGTAACTTGAAGGATATTCAAGAAAAAGGTCGTCCAGGGGATTTAGTAACTGAAGCGGATAAGCAAGCAGAATCAGCAGTGCTAAAAGTCCTGAAGCGTCATCTCCCAGATCATCAAATTCTGGCGGAAGAATCGGGCACAGTAGGAGGGAAAAATAATCAGTATCTTTGGGCGATTGACCCTCTAGACGGTACAACTAACTACGCCCACGGTTATCCTGCTTTTGCAGTGTCTATCGGCTTAATGATCGAAGGGATACCCCAATTAGGAGTTGTTTATAATCCGCTCCGCGATGAGTTATTTCGGGCTGCTAAAGGGCTAGGAGCAACCTGTAATCGTCTTCCCATTCAAGTTTCTCAGACTCAGGAATTAAGTCAAAGTCTTTTAGTAACAGGTTTTGCTTATGACCGACAAGAAACCAAGGATAATAACTATTCGGAGTTTTGTTATCTGACTCATCTTACCCAAGGAGTGCGCCGTGGCGGTTCAGCATCTGTCGATTTAACTGATGTTGCTTATGGCCGACTTGATGGATACTGGGAAAGGGGGCTAAATCCTTGGGATATTACCGCAGGAATTGTCATTTTGGAAGAAGCAGGAGGATTAGTAACAGCCTATGACCATCGCAGTCCTATAGATATCAATTCAGGTCGTATCCTCGCAACTAACGGTCACATACATCAAAGTCTTAGCGAAGCACTGCAAAAGACTCCTTCTATGGGAATTTTCTTTTGTTAAACAGGATTAGCCAACTTTTTAAGGTTTTAAATTTATGGTACTTAATTCTTAACGGATGGAGCATTCTTCCCTAGTTATTCCCGATTGATTCTTAAAATTGTCATCAAGATGGAAGCTGCATAGAGAGTTTTTTTTAAACACTTATATCTAAATAAGTTGTAGTCAAGAATTACCCAACAATATTTATACAGGAGACAAAGTATTGAATATTAAAACAAAAACTAACTAGCACAAAAAAAGCAGGAGATTTGCGAAGAATTGGAACGCAGACGCTCTGAGATAGAAGGGGGTGAACTGATTGTGTTGCTCCTGGATGAGTATCATCTACTCTGGGGAGATATATGTCCAACAATCAGCCTAATTGTTGGACATATCGCAATTAATTACTAATTAGTCAGCGTTACACCGCCACGTCCGTCATAAACGGAGGGGCTGTGTGCGGAATCGAATTCCGCACGGGGGTCTTGAGTTGGCGAACCAAGTTCGCCAACCGCCCCCTCACCAAGTATCGCCCCGTCCTGGGGAGAACGGGGCGTTCAAGCTGCCGACGCAGGTTGGCTCCTCAGCCCCTCCCCCAGGCGACGCGGACTTGTAAAACGAACGGGGCGATACTTGCTGAGGCGGCAACTGCCGAGGTTTCCTCGGCAGCAAGCGAGCCGCCGTCTTGAATTCGATTCAAGAGACAGCCCCTCCGGTGCGGTGCGGGGCGCTTGCTGGAGCTTTAATCTTTAATCTATGGATATGAACCTTAAGGCACGGGGTAATAGAAGCTCCATTGCGCGGGGGGCTTGTTAGAGCGCAAAGCCGGATGCAAGCTCCCGCAACTCCTCTAACTTCGTTAATTTTATGTTTATGAATCCGACAGTTAACTGTTTGTTCTAGCCCCATTCCCCGACCGCATTCCGCGGTTAAACTTAGGCTGTAGAATCTAATTTTTCGGCAAAAAAGCCAAAGCTGTTTTCCGACCAGTCCCAATCTTTTGGTAGATATACTCTATTCCCACCGTGGACTTGTTTGTCTTGTCGAGAGGCTACCTCTAAATAGCTAAGATCATTAACTTTGTAAGAGGGTTGATTGAAAGATGCTTTACAAGATTGAACAGCTAAGGATTTTTGATCTTTATTCAGACTATGTTCTTGAAGTTGATTTAAAGTAATTTTTTGGGAGTTACTTTTCATCAAACGGTTATAGGTTCGATAGGGAATATAGTGTAGTGGATTATATCCAGCAAAGCGTAGAATTAGGACACAAGCCCAAGAATACTTACCAGCAAGAATTGCTTCGACAATTAGATCAAACTTGCTAGAATCCATTACTTTGTCGAAGGTACTCTGCCGTGAAACGGCAGAGCCTGCTTTGACTTCGTCAAGTTTGGTTTCAGAATGTACTAGATGCTGACTCATGTGATTTCCTCTATTCATCGACTTCAGTAAGCTATTGACCAAAGGTTAGAGCAGGCTGCGAAACTTGAGGACACAGGTGGCGAATCAAGTTCGCCACTTCAAGATGTCCGTGTTTGGGCCAGTTACTCTGACTTTAGTTAGGGTTACATTTCAATACCATCATGTTGTAGTTTTTTGATCGGTTCTAGCCAAACGTCAAGAATGCGACGACGGCGAATAATAATATCTGCTGTGGCTGTTTGACCAGCTTTGAACTTGATTTGTTCCTGATTATCAGTGATATAGTCCCGTTCTAGTGCTACTTCTACCTGATAAACTTCTCCTAGTTGGGGATCTGGTTTAGCATCGGCGGAAAGGTAGTTTACTGTACCTGGGATCAGACCATATTGCTGATAAGGATAAGCATCTAATTTAACTTGTACCGCCATTCCTTCCTTGATAAACCCTGCTTCTTTATTGGGTAGAGATGCAGAAAGAATCAGTGGAGCTTCCTGAGGAGCAATCTCAATTATAGTTTCGCCAGCTTTAACTACTTTACCAGAGTTGTCGATGTTAAGAGACAAAATAATGCCATCTACTGGAGCTTTCAGAGATTTCTGTTGGAGCTTCGCTTCAGCAGCAGATAACAAATTTTGCGTATCGGCAATTTTGCTTTCTATTTGGGCTAGCTCAAATTCTAGTTGCTTAATTTTCTGTTGAATTTCCAGTTGAATTCTCTTGCCTTCGGCTTGTTTTTGAATTAACTCGGCTTCTAGTCTTTGGACCTCTCTTATGGCGGAGGCTAATTCGCCTTGGGAGCGAGTAATATTAGCTTGAAGCTCTCGGATGGATTGATTAGATTGAAATACTTGTTCCCTAAAATTAGTAATTTCTTGAAGTTTACCTTGAGTAATCTGTCTTTCTACGTCTCGCAATGATTGTTCTGCTTGAAAGACATATTCTTGAGACACTGCTCCTTGTTTTACTAGAGGTTGCAATCTGTTTAAACGCTGTTGACGAGATGTTTTTTCGGCTTTTAATTGGTTCAAGTGTTCTTGTGCTATGGTTAAAACTGGTTTTAGGCTACCTTTTCTAGTACGATAGGCCCTTGCCTCTGACCGCTGTAGAGTTAGCAGGTGGGTATAAGTAGTAGCTTTTTCTTGGGCTAGAAAAATCGCAGCACCCTGGGCTGAAGTTTCAGCCTTGGTAATATCTTCTCTAGTTTTAGCTTCTAATATTAGTTTTTCTTGTAAGGCTTGTTTTTGACTTAGTTCAGTCTGATAGGCTTGAATCATCTGTTCGAGTCTCGCGGTTTCTTGTTCTGCTAGCTCGGTATCCAATTTGACTAGGGTTTGTCCTGCTTTTACCTCTTCTCCTTCTTCAACGGCGATATATTTGACTTGACCTAGCTCAACTGGCTCAATTTTGTAAGTTTCGCCTTGGGGAATTAACTTTCCTTGGGCTTTGCTCACTTCGTCAATTTCCCCAAACCAAGCCCAACTCCCAACAGCAAGACAAAAAGCCATCGCTCCTAGGGTAAGACGCTGGGGAAAAGTAGCTGGTGGTTCTTCTAAAAGCTGATTTAAAGCAGGAGACCAGCAAGCAGTTTGGGTTTGGGAGAGCCCAACACCAGTAGGAATTACACTGTTTAAGGAAGCTGAATTTTGTGCCACTGACACAAAGCTACTTCCTCTAAAACTTGACACTGTTTCTGTTGCTTCTTTTTGAGAAGAGCCTGGAAAATTTTGGCTATCTTCAAGAATATCCCTAGGTGGGACGCAAGGAGTAGTTGATGTTGATTGAAAAAATTTCATAATTATCCCTATTCAGGATGAATATTCAGGATGAATGTGAATATTGATTATTGCAAGCTCTGGAAATTCTGTTTGAACAATTAACTAAGTTCAGTTTGGGTTAAGACAATTTAGCAGCTAATTTTACGAGGGAATAGGGCTTTCAAGCTACGAAAAAGTATGGGTTTTAGCTTATCCCGAACTCAGGTTAACTAGGTTTTGGTTTAGATCGAGTTTAATGTCAGAATGACTTGAGACTTCCTCATAGCAAATATGGGAACTATCTGCTAAAGCTTTATTTGTAAGTAACTCAAGTTGCCATTTACAAGAGTATTCTGATCTCAGAAAAACTTCCACCATAAAATTACTGATCTTTGATTGAAATTACTGACTTTATTTGCGTATAAACACCAATTTTTCCGTAGAAGTATTGATATTAACACATTCGAGCAATTTCATAGAGACTTATAATACAAATACTCTATGAAGTTGCACTGCTCAATAGAGCATCTGGCATAGGACCCTGCAAAATATTTATTAAATGCATTGTTAAAGATAAATGGTATAACCAAAAACTGAGGTTAAGTAGCTTTCTCCTATCAGAGTGGATCAATCAAAATCTTGATTGATACTTGGCTGTGCTCCTTAGCAGGGTGGAAGACTAATGAAGCCAATTCGCCAAATTTCCCCAGAGTTACAAAAGAGAAGTTCATAAAATAAGTAGATTAAGTAGATAATTGTTTTGATTTAGGCTCTGTTAGATTTTTAGATTTTGTTTCAAAAGTATGTCAGAATTGTGAGGAAATTGTGAGGATTATAAAAATAGATCAAATAGATCAAAACTTAATCACTTAAATCACTATCTCAAAAATGCTTCAAATCTACTTCAAATCAATTGTCTGTTTGATTACTTTTGTCCCATACAATTAGGGATTAATGTGTCAAGAATATGTAAAGTAACTTAATATATGAAGAATATGTAAAGAAGCTTTTAAATTTTTTGAAGTTTTGAAGTTGATTTAGTATAGTTACGGATAAAGACCTATAATAAGCACAGAATCTCGGCTGCTATTTATTTAATCGTCATTAAAACCCAACCGAAGTATCCACTACTCCAAAGCATATAACCAAACAAAGAGCATAACAGTCACAATTACTACAAATTAAATTTAACCCAAGTTTAAGTTAAATTTAACTTGCGTTAATGAAGTGACTTACTGGTTTTTTTTGAGGTATGAGTAAGTCAGCAAGGCTGCTATTAGACCTAACTTAATTATAGAAATAACCCAAGTTGCTGGTGACACCTTTAATCGACTTTAAAATTGTCACTATCCGTGTTTGTACGGAGAAAAAATTCAGTGTTATTACGGAAATTTACGGTGTTTCTACTGAGGAAGTCCGTCATATCTATAAGCAATAATTTTATGGTAGAAATTTTTCTAGGATCATAATCTTTTTATAACTAGCAACTTGAGTTAAATAGTGCTGTTCAACCCAACTTAATCAGTTGAAATAAAAAAAGATGTATCAAGATACCCAAGTTCGGTCAGTTTCTGGTGAGGAAAATAAACTAGATTTTCTTCTCTTAGCATTAGAAAAGCAACTAGAAATAGACCCAAAAAGCAAAAAGCTTCTGGTTCACTTGAGTCAATATTTTGAAATTTTAGAATTTCAGCTTGGGGATTTATTAGGAAATATAGCCTCTGCTGCGGGTAATTTAGCTCCACCAGAGAAAAATCTCCCTAGTTCCAACGATGGTTATGAACCAGCTCAGTTTTTTTACATAATTTGCCAGGGACGAGTGCGATTATTAAGTTTTGATCATCAGAAACAGCGAGAAGTCTCGACAGGGTTACTGACGGAAGGAGAGACTTTCGGGGGGGAACCTCTTTTTGCTGAAGAATACTTGCCTTATAAGGCACTCGCAGCGGAAACCAAAGTACAAGTAGCCAGAATTCCCCTAGCCCAATTGCAACTTGAGCTAGGAAAGTCGGCACAACTCCAAGAACGGTGGCTTATGGCAACCCGAAATCGCCAAAGCTTGATTTTTTTAAAAACTTTAACGGCTTTGCGTTCCCTTTCTAGCCATAGACTACAGCAACTTCTTCCCTACCTGGAAGAACGCCAAATTCCAGCAGGAACAAACCTGGCAGAAGCTAGTCTAGATCGCTTTTGGCTTCGTCAGGGTCAAATTCACAATCAGTCTTTAGATATAGGTGCTTCTTGGGGCTATCCCGACTCAATTCCTGATGATTGGGTGGCTCAAACTGATTTATCGGTTTATCACTTACCTAAACAGAATTGGGAATCTGTCTGTGCGATCGCTCCTATTCTCGTCAATATCTATATTAAGTCTGCTGCTTCTGAGCCATCTGAACTACCAGAATCTAGTAATGGTCATCGCCCTGGGACAATAGCTTTTGTACCCCGTAAAAACCACTCTGACTCTGGTTTAGCTATCAGAAATGGGAATAAACCCCCTCAATTACCCACTCCTCATACTCAAGGGGAGCAAAAGCCTAATTCCATTGACTTTCCCCAACCAATAAAGAGTCGTCCCCAGTTTTGGAGACGTTACCCTTTTATGCAGCAACAAAGTTCTTCCGACTGTGGTGCTGCTTGTTTGGGAATGATTAGTCAATATTACGGCAAGCGGTTTACCATTAATTCCCTACGCAATCTTGCAGGAATTGGGCGTACAGGTGTCTCCCT
>JASJEK010000043.1 GCA_030064915.1 Xenococcaceae cyanobacterium MO_234.B1 | reverse complement strand
AGAGATATATTGTCATTTTTAAGACGGTTTTTGATCTCCATTCCCACAGCAGGTAAAGCTAGATAGTCAGAACAACTTAAGGATAATAAAGAAAATTCATTATAACCCGTAGCTCTCATGCCCTTTTCGATAGCATCTACTACTTTTTCTGGTTCAACATCTGTCGCCGGGCGAGTTAACATTCCTGGTTGGCAAAAACGACAGCCACGGGTACACCCTCTTCTAATTTCTACAGTTAGGCGATCGTGTACTGTTTCCACATAGGGAACTAAACCAATAGAATAAGCAGGAATAGGAGTAGCAACTCGACGTAAAATTCTCTGGGGAACATCAGAGCGATTAGGCTTTACTGAGCCATCTTCCCTCATATCATAGAATCTTGGCACATATACCCCAGGAACTTGAGCTAAATCTAGTAATAAATCTTCTTTACTTAGTTTTGCTGTTTTTCCTTCTTCTAGTACTAGACCAATTTCGGGTAAAAGTTCTTCTCCATCTCCCAAAACTACGAAATCAAAAAAGTCAGCGTAGGGTTCGGGGTTAGAAGTTGCAGTTTGTCCCCCTGCAAAGATTAAAGGGTGATTACCTGACTCTCTTTCTTTCCAAGTAAGGGGAATTTGAGCTAAAGACAGCATTTCTAATATATTAGTTGCTCCTAGCTCGTAACTAAGACTAAAACCTAAAATATCAAAATCTTGTAGCGATCGCTTTGATTCTAAAGCAAATAGAGGTGTATCTGTCTCTCGTAACTTAGCTGCTAAATCTGGGGCTGGAAGATAAGTGCGATCGCATAGTTGGTTCGGTTGAGCATTGATAATGTTGTAGAGAATAATATGCCCTAAATTCGATGCGCCTACTTCATAAACTTCGGGATAGGTTAGTACCCATCGTATTTGTGCAGAATCCCAAGGCTTGTGTACTGCTCCTAGTTCGTTACCTAAATAGCGTGCAGGCTTATGAATTTCAGAAGAAATAAGCTTCTCAACAGCGATAGTCACAGATTTAGCCCTCCTAGGGTTTGAGCAGATTCAGTGTTTTAAATATACCGAACAAACCTTACCTTTTGGGGCTAAGGGGAAAAGAGGCAAATTGTGTCCTCTTCCCAGAATCTTGGTCTTTAGTTAGATTGAAACCATAGATACCAAGCTCCAATTTAGACCATTGTTGATGCAAAGCTTTCTTTACTATCGAAAATTTCAAATACTTTATCCAATTGAGTTAATTCAAAAATCATTCTGACAGAGGGAGGAACAGAACAAATACTAAAACGACGTTCTAAGTCTTGAGCAAGATGAAATCCTTTGATTAAAGCCATTAGACCTGCGCTATCCATAAACTCTACCGATGCCATATCCACTAACAAAGCAGAATTGGTTTGATTTTTGACAGCATGGGTTAGTTCTTGCAGAAATTCTCCAGCATTAGCTGCACTAACATAACCTTGAGGTTGAAAAGTCGCGAATTTAAAATTTAGCGTTTGACTGTTCATCGTTTATTTCACCACCCTAGTATAATTCCTTAAAAAGTTTCACCTTATCCTTTATAAAGGATAATCCGTAATTCAACTGGCATCTACCCTTGAGATACTGACTTCATGAAATCTTTACACTGTAAGGAGTAAGCATCAATAGCTATGAGATACAAAATTGTTGTTTTACCTCGATTATTTTAGGTTGCAACTCTATAGTTAATCAACAACATATTATATTTATAACTGATCCTTTTCATTTTTATATCCTAAGAAACACTTAATTTTTTCATAGTATTGATAAAATTTATCTGCCATTTTGTCATTAGTTTCACTTATTATGAAGTTATTTTTTTCACTGTGTTGTAATATAAACTACAAATAGAATTTTACTACCAGATCATCCAAAAAGTATGTATTTTTGCTGAATCAAGTTTAAAGGTTAGAAATTAAAGCCAGATTAAACTTGAAATTTACTTTGATTAATCTGCCAAATCTCTTTGAGAAACTGATTCAAGTATTGTCTAGAAGTTTGAGTATCATTAAGACAACTATGATGGGAAAGGTCTATTTTACTTAAAAGGGGTATAAGCTCTGTATCAAAAGCTACTCTAAATAAATCTAGGGGAAAGAGTAAATCTACATTGCGATGTAAATCAATGATCTGGGTCTCAGAATCTTTATTTTCTGAGCCAGGCAATTTTGCAGTGACATCCCAGTCCCTTGCTTTCAGTGAGAGCGCAATAGCCCTAACCCAACACATTTGACGCTGAGGAATAGTTTGAATTATCTCCCCATAAAAAACGCTATTTGTATTGTCTAGGGCGACAATTTGTCCTGAACAAAATAATTGTTGTGGCTGACTAGAAGCAGAATTACTCATCACAAAAAAACTGGGTTCGACCAATCTAACAATTTTCGACTATTACCCTAACGAACAATAGTGTAATAAAAAAAATGTTAAGAAGTTGTAAATAACCCAGATTTTAGGACCTAATTAGGTTAAGTAAAGAATATTTTAGGAAATATACCCTAATTCTATGAGCTTATTCATAATTTTAGCCACACTCTCTTCTATTTCTTCTAGATCAGTGCGACACTCCACTTCAGGATTGAGAGGAGGCTCATAAGGATCGCTGATGCCAGTAAACTGCTTGATTTCTCCATTACGAACTTTTTGGTAAAGTCCTTTAACATCACGCTTTTCGCACACTTCTATGGGTGCATTGACAAAAACTTCGATAAAATCGCCTATTTGTTCTCTCCTCTCATCCCTAATGGCACGGTAGGGGGAAATAACTGGTACTAATACTATTACTCCATGGCGAACTAACAGTTTGGCAACAAAACCAATTCGGCGAATATTTGTATCTCGGTCTTCTTTAGAAAATCCGAGTCCTTTAGTTAAGTTTTCTCTAATTTCATCACCATCTAACACCTCAAAGTCATACCCTTGAGATTGCAATTCTTTGGTTAAGGCTGTGGCAATAGTGCTTTTTCCCGCACCACTAAACCCTGTAAACCAAACCGCTACTCCACGTTGCTTCATCTTTTTTTTTACTGAATTCGATTCATCTACGTATTCTACTCGCTTCCATTACCAAATTAAGTAGCTATAAATCAGCTAAAAACCAGATTCATCTTAGTTTTGACCTTGATTTTAAAAATTCTTAGAGGCAAAAATTCGGAAAAGTTAACAGTGTAATTTGTCCAGTCTGATAATATCTGGGATTAACTCTATGAAGTAGAAATTACCAGAAAATTTTAGCAAAAATTGAGATTATGAAACGACGAAAAATACTTTCCTATGTAGGTATTGGTACAACAACCGCTACGACTTTAGTAGCTTGTAATCAAACCCAAGAGAGTGGAGTTGTTACAGATAAAAGTCTTCCTAGTGTGCGATGGCGGATGGTAACTAGTTGGCCAAAGTCCCTCGATACAATTTTCGGAGGAGCGCAAACAGTATGCGATCGCGTTTTAGCCATGACTGGCGGAAGATTTACAATTGAACCTTATGCAGCAGGAGAAATTGTTCCAGGGTTAGAGGTCTTAGATGCAGTCCAAAACGGGACAGTGGAGTGCGGACACACTGCTAGTTACTATTATGTAGGGAAAAACCCCTCCCTAGCTTTCGGAACATCTATGCCTTTTGGGCTGACGGCACAACAGCAAAATGCCTGGTTATATCATGGCGGGGGGTTAGAGGCAATGCACCAGTTGTACTCAGATTTTAACGTGATCAACTTTCCTGCGGGCAATACAGGAGCGCAAATGGGGGGTTGGTTCAAAAAAGAAGTTCAATCTTTAACCGATCTCAATGGCTTGAAAATGAGGATTCCAGGTTTAGGAGGCAAAGTCATGTCTCGCTTGGGGGTTAATGTACAGGTTTTGCCAGGAGGAGAGATTTTTTTAGCTTTGGATCGAGGAGCGATCGATGCAGCAGAATGGGTGGGTCCTTACGACGATGAAAAGTTAGGCTTGAATAAAGCTGCACCTTACTATTACTATCCTGGTTGGTGGGAACCGGGAGCAACTTTAGAAATTCAAGTTAACAAGTCTCAATGGGATAAATTACCCCAAGAATATCAAGAAGTTCTGAAAACTGCTGCGATGGAAGCCAACTTGAATATGTTGTCTCAGTATGATGCTTTAAATCGCAATTCTTTACAAAGTCTAATTTCTGGTGGCACAAAATTAATCCCCTACAGTAAAGAAATTTTACAAGCAGCCCAAGCAGCAGCGTTTGAGATTTATCAAGAAAATGCCAGCCAAGATGCTTCCTTCAAACAGATTTATGAACAGTGGGATAAGTTTCGTTCTCTAGTTTCTCAGTGGCACAAAATTAATGAATTGAGCTTTGCTAATTTTGTTTCCCAGTCTTAAATCATTGATCATTTGTCAATCATCTTTTATCAATCATCATTTATCAATGGTTAATCATCAATGGTAAATGCTATATATATTCACCATAAATTAGTATCTTCGGGTAGAATGCTTCATGATAGAGGTCAAATCTATCTTTAACAGTGAACAGTAAACAGTAAGCAGTAAACAGAAACTTTGTACCATCTCCAGAGGCTAAAGTCTTCCTGTCATTCCTTGTCAATGAAGAAAGTCCCATTGATGGTAATTAAATCCTATCCTTAGAGATTTAACTGATAACTGATAACTGATAACTGATAACTCACTTAGCCTAGGGAATTTTTCCTTGAGGATTATTACTTTTGTAGTTTAACTGTTAGCAAAGGGAGAAATTTCGTGGATTTATCACTGATTCCTGCTCAACCTAAGCCCGGTGTTATCAATGTTTTGATTGAAATTCCCGCAGGTAGCAAAAATAAATATGAATTTGACAAAGATATAAATGCTTTTGCTCTCGATCGCGTTCTTTATGCCTCGGTTCAGTATCCTTATGATTATGGTTTTATTCCCAACACTCTAGCAGATGATGGCGATCCTCTAGACGGAATGGTAATTATGGATCAACCCACTTTTCCTGGATGTGTGATTGCTGCTAGACCTATAGGAATGCTAGAAATGATTGATGGAGGCGATCGCGATGAAAAAATTCTTTGTGTTCCTGACAAAGACCCTCGCTATGCTAACGTAACATCTCTGAAGGATATTGCCTCTCATCGGCTAGATGAAATTGCCGAATTTTTCAGAACTTACAAAAATCTGGAAAAGAAAGTTACAGAAATCATAGGGTGGCACGATGTAGAAGCTGTCAAACCTCTAGTAGAGCAGTGCATTAAAGCTTATAAATAAGCATTTATTTTAAGGATAGGGGATGAATGAGCGCGAAATTTTCTCAATCCCTTATCTTTAAATAACTTAAAATGTTTTACAAGACTGCAACTTAATAGCTAGTACTTGAGTATTTTATAAAAATTGCAATAGATTAATTAAACAACAATGCTTCTTAAATCTACTACTCGTCATATTCGTATCTATGCGGCTGAAGTTAAAGATCAAGAATTAGTCGAAAGTGATAATGTTTTAACCCTTGATGTCGATCCCGATAATGAATTTAATTGGAGTGAAGACACACTGCAAAAAGTGTATAGCAAGTTTGATGAACTGGTAGAAGCTAATAGTGGTGAAGATTTAACTGAGTATAATATTCGTCGTATTGGTTCAGATTTAGAACATTTTATTCGTTCTCTACTGCAAAAAGGAGAAATTAATTACAACTTAGGCGGGAGAGTCCGTAACTATAGTATGGGCTTACCCAGAGTCGAAAATCCTGAAACCGAAGGGAAATATCTTTAACAGTGATAACTAATAACTGATTAAACAACCTACAACCAAATTAGTTTATCCTGTAAAAATAAGTTAACTTAACTTTACATTCGGCAGCACTGAACTAAGATTCATGAAATGTATTATTAATCGTCGGGCTAAGTTTTCCGCTAGTCACCGCTATTGGCTACCCGAGTTAGACGAAGCTGGGAACCAGCAGTTATTCGGCTTGTGTAGTCGTTTTCCTGGACACGGACACAACTATGAACTTTATGTGTCCCTAGAAGGAGAATTAGACAAGTATGGGATGGTAGAAAATCTCTCTACTGTCAAAAAAGTAATCAAAGAAGAAGTTACTAGCCAATTAAATTATGCTCACCTCAACGATGTGTGGTCAGAATTTCAAGAAACTCTCCCCACTACCGAAAATATTGCTAGGATCATTTGGCAAAAACTATTACCCCATCTACCTCTAGTTAAAATTAGACTTTACGAACACCCAGAACTTTGGGCTGATTATCAAGGAAAGGATATGGAAGCATCTTTAACTGTTAAAACTCACTTTAGTGCTGCTCATCGTCTGGCTTTACCAGCACTTAGTCTAGAAGAGAATACCGCAATTTACGGCAAGTGCGCTCGCACTAATGGACATGGACATAATTATCACTTAGAAGTCACTGTGTTGGGAGAAATTGATTCTCGCACAGGAATGTTAGTAGATTTAGGAGCACTACAACAGGTAATTGATGATTTAGTTGTAGAGCCTTTTGATCATACTTTCCTCAATAAAGATATTCCCTACTTCGCCGAAGTTGTCCCAACAGCAGAAAATATTGCTCTTTATATTGCTCAATTATTGCGATCGCCTATTACGGAGTTAGGAGTAGAATTAGATAAAGTTAAGCTAATTGAAAGCCCTAATAATTCCTGTGAAATTTACTGTCGTCAGTCTGCTTCGGGGCAAAATATAGCTCAAGAAAGAGAGCCAGCTATCGCTGTGTAACGGAATAAGGATAACATCTTTAAATCTTTGTTATTTTTAGAGTCTTCTGTTTTAACCTTGAGATAAAAGAGTCAGCGGTACACCGCCGTAAAACGACGGTGCCTGCGCGGGAAGGGGGCTTGTTAATTTTATGTTTATGAATCCGACAGTGAACTGTTTGTTCTAGCGGAATTCCCCGACCGCATTCCGCGGTCACAATTAATCAGATAGACTCAAGAGTTGCTGGCGAGCATTCTTTAAGGAGTGTTAACAGTTACTCTGGTAATTGAAGAAAGCCAGAAAAATTGTTTGATAATATGGGCGAAAGTTACTCAGTTAATAGCTTAGACAGTTAATAGCTTAGACAGTTAATAGCTTAGACAGTTATCTGGGTGACATTTGCTAAATATCCCATCTAATATCCATCTAATATAAGGAGTGAGCCGAAATGGAATCCCAAGAAACAACCACTACTACCACCGTTGGTTTAAATATGGAGTCCCCTGGTTTAAGCACGGAGGCTCCAGGAGCGATCGCAAAACCCTCCCCTGCGGATAAGCCAGTACAAGAGTGGTTAGAAATTGGTAAGGATTTCTTATCTAAGATATACGACTACATAGGAGAATTTATCTCTGATAACGAAAAGCTACTAGTAAACTTACTGTTAATCTTTCTCGCGGTCATAGTCGTCAAAGTAACTTTAGCAATTTTAGGTGCAATTAATGATTTTCCCCTACTATCTCCTTTATTTGAGTTAATTGGTTTAGGCTATACAGCCTGGTTTGTCTATCGTTATCTTTGGAAAGAGTCTAGCAGAGAAGAGTTAAAAGAAGAGTTTAAAGCTCTCAAATCTCAAGTTATGGGCAAAAATCAATAACTAACTGTTAGTTTCATAGCCAAACTATAAAATATTCAGTAATGAATTTAGTATCCCCAGGGACTATTCCTGGGGATTTTTTGCTTGTTTTTTTTCTAGTAATTTGATCTGTACTTCAATTTGTTCATAAATAGCTTTTAAAGAGCTAATATCATCTAGTTCCCCAGAACGGGTACAAAATATCATTTTTTTGAGAATTTTCTCTAATTTTTGGGACAAGGATACAGCTTGTTCCATCATTCTCTTTACTTGTCTCTGTTCATAAAATTTTAAGGCTTTACCACGTAAAACCTGAATGGTAATTTCTTCTCCATATTGGTTCAAGAAAAACTCAATACGTAATAGAACACGTTCCTGATTATAGAATTTTTCAGTAGCTACCTTTTTCGGTTTTTCTATAGGGGTTAAAGGTTGTTTGCCAAGAATTTTAATTTCTTGAATAATATGCTCAAAAATAGGAATTTCTACTCGTTCTAAAGAAGATTGTATGACTCCATCTCTACTCCAAATAATCCGACCGTGATTTGCCTGTCTTTCTAAATAAAGTCTTCCAATACCACCATCTAAAATTCTAGCTAATAATTCTTGCCAGAGTTGTTGTGGTGCTAAAGAAGATAAAGTATCGACTGACCCATTAATATATCGTGCTTTAACTTCTAATAAACTGGGATTGGATTCAATTTGATTTAGTTGATAATGATTAAGTTCAGGGGAATTGGAATTAGTAATTTGTGGTTCACTAGAAACAATTGCTGGTTGGAATATGGAAATAGCATCTTCTATGGGATTACTATTTAGTGTTGATTCTTCTTGAGGATCAACAATTAAAGTTGGTCTATCGTGGAGGTTAGGTGTGTTGCTATTGTTTGGTGGGGTAGGAGGAATATCTGTCAGAGTCAAGGAATAATCTAATTCTGAACCAGAAGGCTGTTGAGGGGGAGTTTCCAGATTGGCTGGGGTAGGAGAAATATCGGTCAGAGTCAGGGAATAATCTAATTCTGAACCAGAAGGCTGTTGAGGGGGAGTTTCCAGATTTGGTGAGGTAGGAGGAATATCTGTCAGAGTCAGGGAATAATCCCATTCGGAACCAGAAGGCTGTTGGGGGGGAGTTTCCAGATTTGGTGGGTTAGCAGGAATATCGGTCAGAGTCAGGGAATAATCTAATTCTGAACCAGAAGGCTTTTTAGCAGAATTTTTGAGTAAGTCAGATTGAAGAGAGCTACGAGGTTGATCGGAATTGCTATTTCTTACTTCTGTTAAATCCCTTTTTAAATATGCAGCTAATACCAACTGATGAGTTTGACTATCAAGCTCAAAAATTTCGAGACTGTAGCCGAGGGAACTCACAATTGGATAGATAAAATTATATCCATTTCTATCTTCTGGATTAATCATTCCTAGAATCAGGACATTATCTCTTAGTGCTAAAGGTAAAAATTGGTAATGGAGACAGGATTCTAGAGATACTATAGAGTCAATGAGCTCAAATATCTGTTTCCTGTTAGTTGAGATGACAGATAGAGAGTTATCGGTAAAATCAGAAAAATGGTTAGATTGGGACATTATAATAGTGGAATTTAGTTAAAAATCTCAGTTCTAGTAGAGTTTAAATTTAAGATTTACTATGGACACAGAATTAATAAGGTAATTAACTTTTCAAAAGTACCTAAACTTAATTTACCCAAACTGATTACTAAGTTTAGCAGAGAAAAATTTTTAGCTATTCAGTATATTTTCGTAATCTAATTGGATAAGAATAATTTTGCTCACAGTTTTCCCCTAAGAAAATAGGTAAACACAATGGGATATTTTTAAGTTGAGTATTTTTTAGTGGTAATTTGATCTAAAATTCCTCTGGTGTACTTTTAAGGATTTTTTACAGATATGACAGATCAATCCTCTATTCCAGTTGTAGTTAATGGTGCTGCCGGTAAAATGGGTCGGGAAGTAATCAAGACGGTTACTGCTGCTGAAGATATGATCCTAGTGGGTGCAGTTGATAAAAATCCTCAGTATCTGGGTCAGGATGTTGGCGAAGTCGCTGGTTGCGGTGCTGTAGAAGTCCCCATTGTTAATGATCTACAAAGTGTTTTGGTTTTAGCAACTCAGGAAAAAGTACAAGGGGTGATGGTAGATTTTACCCATCCTGATACTATTTATGATAATGTACGTAGTGCGATCGCCTACGGAGTGCGCCCTGTAGTGGGAACAACGGGATTAAGTGAAGCACAAATTAAGGATTTAGCCGAATTTGCCGAAAAAGCTAGTACAGGAGCCTTAATTATTCCGAACTTTTCTATTGGGATGGTATTGCTACAACAAGCAGCAATTCGCGCTTCAGAGTATTTCGATCATGTAGAAATCATTGAGTTACATCACAATCAAAAAGCTGATGCACCTAGTGGTACAGCGATTAAAACGGCTCAAATGTTAGCAGAGATGGGAAAAACTTATAATCCTCAATTAGTTGAGGAAACAGAACATCTCCCTGGTGCAAGAGGTAGTTTAGCTGAAGAAAATATCCGCATTCACAGTGTAAGATTACCTGGTTTAATCGCTCATCAAGAAGTAATTTTTGGCGCACCTGGTCAAATATACACTCTGCGTCATGATACCAGCGATCGCTCTTGTTATATGCCTGGAGTACTCTTAGCCATTCGCAAGGTAACTCAACTTACTTCTTTAGTTTATGGTCTAGAAAAGATACTTTAAGGGGAGTTCGGAGTGACCTGCGGTAGTCGCTGCGCGTACGGAGTTCGGAGTTATGATTTTTTCCAGGAAAGAACGAGGGTTTCAGGGATAAGCTAATCTACATTTAACTTGCTTGCTTTATTAATTAAGAAACAAATCGTAAACCCCTCTCCCATTCCTTTCAAGTGTATGTTTTTAATAAAGTTGTGAGTGTTTACTCTAATTAGAATGAAGAAATAAGGTTTTCTCCCCCTGCTCCCTCTGCCTATCTAAACCTTTAAATCTTAAAATCATACCCTTGAGAGCTCTCCCAGTCTCCCAGTCTCCCAGTCTAAACCAGTAAATTCGATGTTTACCAGCTTATTTTCATGTTAGAACCTCTGACTCGTGCTAAGTTTGAGCAATTGATTTCACCTATCGCCACAGGGGCGCAATACGCTTACTATTGGGGAAAATGGCAAGATTTACTGAATCGCTTACTAATTTCAGTAGTAGCGGTGATTGGCGTTTTAATCTTGGGATTAGCACTAGGAGAATCTGCACGGGGTTTAGTATTGCTAATTGCAGTTATAGCAGGGCTTTATTGGTTGTGGGGCCCTGTATATTGGGCTAGTGTTAGGAATCGTCAAGCTCGTCGTTTTAAATATAGTGGTTTTTGGCGAGGAAGAATTCTAGACATTTTTGTGACAGAAGAGCTAATTGGAGAAGAAGAAAAGGTCAACCAACGAGGAGAGTTGGTAGTTGTTGAAAATCGAGAAAGAAGGATTAATTTGACACTGGGAGATAAAACAGGATTTGAAGTTACTATTCAAGCTCCTTTACAACAAATCCATAAATCCTTAAGAGTTGGTCAAACCGCAGAGTTGTTGGTATTGTCTAATCGTTTTGATTTAGCCACTATTGATAAGGTAACAGATGCTTATATTCCCAGTCAAAATCTCTGGATTGGCTCTTATCCTTGGTTACAAAGAGATGTCTTTATTGAAGTGAGTCGAGAATTAAGAAATTATTAGTTCAAGTCTATAATTTTGAAGATTTGACTGGGATTAGGCAACGTGCCAAAGTCAGGAAATCTCAAAAACGAGAACATAATTCTTGGTCTTTCTGCTAGCTTCAGTTGCTGACCAAGTACAAAGCCAATATTGCTGGCATTGACTTGGTTTTGGTTGACCCAAGGTACACAAGTAAAACCTGTAACTGTTGCAAAGTAATCGGCAACAGTTACAGGAAAAATTTTAGAAGGTTCTTGCATGGGGCTGGGTAAATAAGATAGTATGAGCCACTTATGATTCATTATTTTGTTAAGACTCATGGAAGATAAACATATGTTGATGATTCCTGGGCCGACACCGGTACCAGAGAAAGTATTACTTGCTATGGCACAAAGTCCTATCGGACACCGTAGCGGTGATTTTAGTAAGATAATTGCAGAAATTAACGATAGCTTAAAATGGTTGCACCAAACTAAAAATGAAGTACTTTCCCTCACTGTATCGGGTACAGGTGCGATGGAAGCTGGTATTATTAATTTCTTAAGTCCTGGCGATCGCGTTTTAGTAGGGGTTAATGGGAAATTTGGCGATCGCTGGGCGCAAATTAGCGAAACTTTTGGTTTAGAAACGACCAGAATTACCGCAGAATGGGGACAACCCCTCGATCCAGAAGAATTCCGTACTCACCTAGAAGCAGACAGAAACAAGGAAATCAAAGCGGTAATTATTACTCACTCAGAAACCTCCACAGGGGTACTTAACGATCTAGAAACTATTAATAAGTATGTTAAAGCTCATGGCGAAGCTTTAATTATTGTTGATGCAGTTACTAGCTTGGGTGCATATAATGTCCCTATCGACGACTGGGGTTTAGATGTAGTAGCTTCTGGTTCACAAAAAGGTTACATGATTCCTCCTGGTTTGGGTTTCATCTGCGTTAGTGATAAAGCTTGGAAAGCTTACGAAACTTGTAAATTCCCTCGTTTCTACATGGATTTGGGTAAATACAAAAAAGCTAATCTCAAAGCAAGTTCTCCCTTTACCCCTCCTGTTAACCTCATGTATGGTTTGCGAGTAGCACTCCAAATGATGCAAAGAGAAGGGTTAGAAGGTATTGTCTCTCGTCATCAACGCCTAACCAATGCAACTCGCGCTGCGATCAAAGCACTAGGGTTAAAACTTTTTGCTGCTGATGATTGTGCTAGTACTGCGGTTACTGCTGTCGATCCTGCTCCCATTGGAGCAGAAGATATTAGAAAAATTATGAGAAGTAAATATGATATTGCTCTTGCTGGAGGACAGGATCATCTCAAAGGAAAAATTTTCCGTATTGGACATTTGGGATTTGTCAGCGATCGCGATATGCTAACTGGTATTGCTTGTCTCGAAGCTACTTTGACTGAATTGGGCCATGACATCAAGCCTCAAGCTGGAGTAAAAGCTGCTGCTGCTGCCTTAGTTTAGATGAAAAATAAAAATAGGGGTAGTTTATTTACCGCCGAATGCGGTCAGGGAAGGGGGCTTGTGGGATTTATCTTTTGTAACTCTAACGGTTAACTGTTATGTTCTAGCCCCCCGCGCAATGGAGCTTCTATTACCCCGTGCCTTAAGGTTCATATCCATAGATTAAAGATTAAAGCTCCATTCGCGCCCCGCAGGCACCGTCGTTAAGGGCGCGGTGTAACGCTGACTAAATCTTGACCCATCCCCTTGTTTCCGTTTCACCGCGTCAACCTTAACCCATCAATTAAAAGTTGACAAACCAGTAGGTCAGCAAAGTTCGTCAATTTTCTGATACATTAGTTACTTATGATGATTTAATAGGTAGCAAATTTTTTTGGGTAATAGCTCATGATACTTAAAGTTGAAGTTATGAAGCATAAACGTTCGGGAAAAACTGGTCAATACTTAGAAAAATTACATCCCGATACAGTAGAGAAACTTAACCATCTTTTAGCAGAAATTTTAGCTTACTGGGAGTTTGAATCTTAATGAAAACTCCCGTTGTTTTTTTTGTTTTTAATCGACCAGAACCCAACCCAAAAGTCTTTACGGATACAGACACAGAATCATTGTGAAAAAGAATCCTTTTTTCTGGGTCGTTGCGATCGCAGGTTTCATTTTGGATCAAGTAACTAAATACGTAATCTCCCAAGCTTTTAATCATGTAGGAGAAACTGTCCCTCTATGGGCAGGAGTTTTTCATATTACCTATGTCAAAAATACTGGGGCTGCTTTTAGCTTCTTTACTGGGGGTGTAGGTTGGTTGCGGTGGCTTTCTCTGGGAGTAAGTCTCGGTTTAATTGCCTTAGCAAGATTTACCAGACTCCCCAAGTTGGAACAGTTAGGCTATGGTTGTGTTTTGGCAGGAGCGTTAGGAAATGGAGTTGATCGCTTTTTATTTGGTTATGTGGTAGATTTTTTGGACTTTCGCTTAATTAATTTTCCTGTGTTTAATATTGCAGATGTCTGTATTAATTTGGGAATCTTATTTTTACTGATCGCAAACTTTACGATTACAAATCCATCTCGTAAACATTAGTTCCCTTTTAAAGCTTGAGAGATGATTTCTGGGGTTACTTGATCGGTAATAATTACGTTTCCGATTTGAGTGGGTAAGATAAAGCGAACTTTTCCTGCTTTGACTTTTTTGTCACTTTTTACGGTTTCTAAAATGTCTTCTATGGTTACTTGGGGAGGGATAGCAGTAGGTAATCCCGTTTTAGTAATTAAATCATCTTGCAGTTTCCCTTCGTCTGCTTTCCAGAGTCCCATTTTTACAGCAATTTTTCCCGCAGCAACCATCCCAATAGCTACTGCTTCTCCGTGAACCAATTGTTCGTAATTGGTTAAGCTTTCTATGGCATGACCAATAGTATGACCATAATTTAAAATTGCTCTTAAACCAGATTCTTTTTCGTCTTTACTCACTACCTCTGCTTTCGCTTGACAAGAGCGAGTAATAATAGTCTCTAGTAATTGGGGTGCAATAATTTCTAAACAGGATAGATCTTCTGCTGCGATGAGTTGCTCAAATAAATCTTTATCCCAAATGATGCCATATTTAATTACTTCTGCCATTCCTGCGCGAAATTCTCTGACAGGAAGGGTTTTTAAAACATTAGGGTTAATTAAAACTAATTTTGGCTGATAGAAAGCACCAATCAGATTTTTTCCTTTGGGATGATTGACTCCTGTTTTTCCCCCCACAGAAGCATCTACCATCGCCAGAAGAGAAGTGGGTACTTGCACAAAATTAACTCCCCGTAACCAGGTAGCAGCAGCAAACCCCGTCATATCCCCAATAACTCCCCCACCCAAAGCCACAAAAGTTGAGGAGCGTTCTAGATGATGATTTAAAGCCGTATCATATACTTGTTGGATAGAGCCTAAGTGCTTGTAAGTTTCTCCAGCAGGGATTAAGTGAGTAAATACTTCAAAACCAGCTTGTTCCAGAGACTTGACGCAGATGTCACCGTAGTAATTAAAAATTTCAGGATTGGAAATTACTAGAACCTTTTTACCCAGGTTTAATTGTTGCATCTCTAATCCTAGTTGCGACAGATTACCAGAAGCGATCGAGCTTTGCCCGCCAGCTTCGCCGATCGCAATATCGTAAGAGTTTTGGGGTAGGTTAACAGTAATTCTGGACATTGGTTAAGTGAAGTAGCACATAATCACAGTAATCTTACAATTAATAGTCTATAGTTAATAGTCTATAGTTGCGCTGATTATTTTTTTGGTGTTGCTGAATACTTAATGGTAAAGGTTTTTATACTAAATCCGTGTTGTGAAACCCCACTTATAACCTACAGGTTAAAACCTGTTGCTATACATACAAAGTCTGCCTACGCAGACTATAAAAATAAAGGGGGTATGAGAATCGGATTTGGTATTAGTAGGGGCAGTTCCCGAACTGCCCCTACTTCAGATAAACAATGGTAACCCCTGAACCTCCTTCTTGTTGGGGTGCTAGTTCGTATTTATCCACTTGGGGATGACGTTGCAGGAAATCGTGAACCCCTTGGCGTAAGCGTCCTGTTCCCTTACCGTGTATGATCCACAGTATGCCTGATTCTGTGGCTTT
>JASJEK010000246.1 GCA_030064915.1 Xenococcaceae cyanobacterium MO_234.B1 | reverse complement strand
GGGGAGATTTTTAGTTAACTTTTGGCGGTGGTGGAAGGGGCTTAAAAACAGAGTTGACTGATGATGATTCACAGACCTTATCTAATGAAGCCCCTTTCCACGGATGCGCTTTGTACCCTGTGCATATCCAATCACCGCGTTGAGGAATAACAGTTATCTGTTTGGATATGTCTCCCCTTCGCGCCCCTTTTCCCCTTCCCCTTTCCCCTGCCCTGAAGGGGCTTGGTCGGTTCCGTCTCCGATACTTTTGATTTTGGTGGGTGTGTCTTGGGAGTAGATCTTGGGTTTTTTATCTCTGATGGGTTTGATTTGGGTCAATGCTTTGTGTAAATAATTTTTCGGAATTGGTTTAATCCCTAATTGATTGCTATTATCATTTCTGGCAGCCTTAAGCTTTGTCCTAGCCAAACCCAGCTTTGAGCTTTTGGGTGGGACTGAATTTAAGAGGTTTGGGTTCTCTTGAATAATTTCTGCCAAAATGCGATCATGTTCTTCATCTCCAAGGTGTAGCTTGTGGCGAAGCTGCTGGAGGGCTTCCTTACTGATATTTGGCTCAAAACGTTTTTCTGATAAAGCTTCTTGTAGTATGCCCTTGTAAAGCCCATAGTATTGTTGTCGCGTAGCACCAGGTAATACTGTGGCTAAAACGTACAGCTCATCCGAATTTAACTCGTCCAAGGAACGTCCTTCTAAAAACTGGGAGAAATCAAGAGACAGTTTTTTCAGTTTACGGCGTAATTTGTGACCCAGGCTTTCCTTGTTATACTGTTGGAAACTACGACCCCAGGTTTGGTAAAGCCAAAGAGTACTGACTAAAACAATCAAGGCATTAAAGGTTACTTGTACCAGGAAAGGTAAGCGCAAAATTTCTGGGCGACCGCCATAGATAAAGAAAGCGTTGAAGGCAATAAAAGTACAAAGGGAAAAGACTTGGTGTAAGACCTGTTGACGCTTTATATTTGGGTTACGCTTTCTTAAATAAGAGAAAAGAGCTTTTTCACTATTGGTACCAAGCCAGCAACTCATGACCACGAAGAAAGCGAGAGTTAGGGGAACTGCTACCAGTTTGGGAATAGGAATTGGCTGATTCAACAGATAAAAACCGGGCTTGAGGAGCGTTGCCAACTGATTCTCTTCATGAGTCCAAGCCCCAGAGAAGTAATAATTAAAATTACCCGCGTATAAGTAGTAGTAGATGAAATACCCGCTTACTAGTCCCAAATAACCGTATTGAACTAATCTACGACCAGGCTTAGTTAAATGTTCCCAGTAAGCTTTCTCCGCATCAATATCCAGACAGGGAGATTTACAGTTAATGCAGGCACTTTTTTCCTGACCAGTGGTGCTATCTACAGTGCGGCACATAGACTGAGTTATGCTTCTAGGTGGAGCTTTGTGGGCTTGGCTATCTAACAATCCTCTTGGTCCTGTAAAGACCATCTGTACCATGCCAAAGGGACAGACGTAATGACACCAGCTACGACCACCGTACAGAAAAACTATGGATATAGCTGAGAGGATAGTAAAGAGTAAAAAACAACCGAAGACCAGACGGGCTGAGTTAATGAAGAGAATACGGCAATTTAAGCCGATAAACAGCAGGGCAAATTGCACATAGAGGTGATTGTGAACCAGCCACCGATTTTTATCAATACTTAGTAGTGGTCGTAGTCCCAACGCCCGGGGAATTTGGGATAGAAAATAAAGAGGACAAATACGTCGCCAAGTTTCGTGACCAAACACGAGGACAATCAGAATAGCACTGGGAACTATCATGCCCCAGAAAAACCTGGTTCCCATCGGATAAGGGGTTTCTTTCAGGCACTCTCCCTGGACTTTGACGCATTGATCGCTTAGGGAGGCTTGACTAATGACTCGATCTCGAAAAGGGCTAAGTAAGTTATTAGGATCGCTTAGATGGTGGGAGAGCGGGTCATAAAATAAAGAGAAAATTAACAGTAGCCAACCGACTACCAGCACCCATCTAATGATGTGCATTTTTGGTTCAGAAACTTGACTAATCATTTGCTTAAGTTACTTCTGCTGAAATTAGTGAGTAAGATGCGAGTGTAGCGGAACTGAAGAGGAATCTTTATCCGTTTTCATGCACAAAACTCTAGAAAATACATTAGTTTGAGGCATTACTTTTCACTTTCTAGCCAATTTGGCAATACCCTCTTCTATTGCGATCGCCTCTTCTCTACTAGGAGGTATCAAATAGGACACAATGAATGTGAGGATAGTAGTTGGTGCTTCGAAAATTTCACCAGATATCTTTTTACTTTCATTTTGGAAGAAAGGATGATAATATAACCTGATTAAGTGTAGCCCCTGCCTGCTTCTACGCTCGGCAGGGGTAGTTCATCATTCGTTAGACAGGCTTGACCTGACCATCTTCAATCTTGACCTTTTTCCCATCGAACTTAGTCAGGGTAAAAAACGCTTCGCCCCTTAAATCCTCGTTGTAAGTGATACTTTGCTCCTGAAGAATGCCGATCGCCACTTCCTCGCCCAACCTAACTGATTCTGTATAATCGGTGCGCCAGTGAACGCCAGCACCGTTGCGTCCGATAGAAATATTGGCGGCTATCTTATTTAGTTCGCCCCCTACAGTCAGTCTCTTTTTGTCAGTCCCTTCGTAGGGTTCTAGACTGGTTCCATCAGCATTTGGTACCACTGGGTCTTGAATCAGTGCATCTTCATCAAACCACGCTTTCAGGATCGTCACGCAAGCACCGGCTACAGTAGCGTGTCCGGCACCGTAGGCGGGATGGGTTGGCGAACCTTCTGGAAATAACTGCGGCAGCAGATAACTTCCCTCATTAGACCGATTCAACTTTTGGTTGAGTTTTTTATTGCTCTCAAAGATTCTCTCAAGTACAGGGGAGTTGAGAATTTCCTCATTAATTGGATATTCGGCTTGGCCAAGTTGGTGAATGTGAATACGTCCCCCAAACGCTTCTGGTCGCAGTCGTCGATGCACAAACCATTTCTGGAACCACACCGCCTTCAGCGCCCGTGTTGCCACCTCTGTAACTAAGCTGAGGACGTGCGATTCCCCAAAGGTGCCAAACCCTTGCTGAGTGAGTGAGTCGATATAGGGGTTGCCTCGATCAAGCCTAGCACCATTACTAGGATCGCATGGAGCCGATAGGTCGAGCAGAATTAAGCAAGCATTGAGATAAGCTTGATATAGAGCATCAAAATGCACGTAGTTACCCAAATCTCTGACATTGCGGATGTAGCGAGGCGTGGAATCACACTTGTCTTGACCCGATGTATCAACTCCTCTTTGTACAGCCAGCCAGGAGTCAAAATCGGTCATAAAGTCAACGCCATTTACAACTGTTCGCTGACGCTGGCTAATCGTGAGAGTGCCAAAGTTGATATCTTTGAGCAAAAGCTGAGAGATGTAAGGCCCAACTAAATCTCCTGGAGTCATGCCTCGAAACAACGTACCTGGAGTAACGTGATCGTCCTGTTTTGGACCTCGGAAATCGGAGAAATTAGACAGATCCGCCGCCGCCGCCGCAACTAAGGAATTATTGTCATACTCGGTGAAATTTACATCCCGCAACAGTGCCATCCAGTAAACTTCACCCATTTCTGCGGCTTCTTCCTTTGAAGAGAACTGAGGTGCAGGTGGAATGGTGACGGCTTGAGCGTCGGGTCCCTCTAAATCGAAAGCTAGTCCTGCTTGGGGGTTAATTAGTCTGCGACCTGGAGGCTCTCCGTTAGGATCGGTTCCTAGTTGAATAGCTTCAAAGTCTTCAGGAAGCCCACTTTTAAGAGCTTTGAGCAGGGATTTATAAGCATCGGGTTCTACTTCACCTAAATCATTGTGGGGTAATCCTTTAGAGTAATTGCCGATAAAGTTAGGCAAATTCTGCTCATCGTCGTTATTTTTCGGTTCTGGATGGGGACGTTTAAACGCAATTTTAGCGGCTCCCTCCCGAATTTTGAAGGCTGTTTTACGACGGCGATCGCGGTTTCCTGGGCGGCGACTTTCGGACTCTCTGGGATTCCAATCGCGGAAGTTATCAGGGGGAAAATTAGTGTCATTTTGGTTATTCATGTTATTTGTCCTTCAAATAATCACCCTCTCCTGTCACTCTCAGAAACTTTGGCTAGAAGCCAAGTTCAGAAAGTCTCTCCTAGTAAGAGGTTAGGCACTCGCCAACTGATGTTTTTTTCTGGTTGCTATTTACCTATCTTTCTGGAGTGTTGAGTCTCTGCCATCTTGTTACATTGCTTAACAATATTTGGAGAACTATTCAGTCGCTCTACCTTCCTATCGACTTGTAAACAAAGATGCCGCCAGTAGTAAAAGCGATCGCAACTAGGCCAGGAATCCAAGCTAACCAACCGCCTTGAGTTAAAACTAACCAACAAACACCAGATAAAATAATTACGCAACTACCAATTCCTACACTGCGATAAAGATAGTTGCGTCCACTCCAAATAACTAAACCACTGCTAACCGACCAAAAGCCAATCCACAACCAATCCCCCCAAACAGGTAGCCACCAAATAAGGGGGCGATTATCTTCTACTGCACTTATTAATTGACTAGCTACATGAGCGTGAAGATGCAAACCTCTAATTTCACCAATCGCCGTATCATGAATATCGGGAACTGATTTAGCATCCACTCCCACTATAACTATGCGATCTTTAATCCAGTTAGGGTCAAAAGTTTCTCGCTCTTCTAAAATATCTCTAATAGTTACTTGTTGGGCTATTTGGGGAGTGCGACGATAGGAAATAAGTAGTTGATTACCACGATCATCTAATTTTTGATAACCACCACCACGATTGACTAATCTGGTTATTACTTGCGAACCAAACTGCCAATTTTTCCCCGAAGTAGTAACTGGGATATTTTTGCTTTGAAAATAAGGATATACCAACTGCCAAGCAAAAGAATAGTTCGTATCGCAATAAGTAGTCTGAGTCAGGGGGTTAGGGCTACGGGAGAGTAAATAACGGCGCACGTTATCATCTGCACCATTAGTAACTTGAAGGTCATCATAAATATTTACAAAACCAACTTGTTGATAAGGACTAGCTTGAGGTGGTGCAACACTATTTTCTAGGTTATCCCCCATACAGATACTTACTATATTAGGTTGTTGCCAATAGTTTGCTAGTTTTAAATTATTGTCGGGGTTTTTTCCTGGAATTGGACGATCAGCTTGCGCTGGCACTGCGTGGTCTGCGAAAGCTGGCACTGCGTGGTCTGCGAAAGCTGGCACTGCGTGATCGCGAAAAATGTCAATACCAATAACTGCTGGTTGATGCTGTTGCAACTTATCGATTAACTCTGCCAAGACTGGATCGGGAAGGGGATAACCATATTTATCTTTACCAATATCTCGTTCGTCTGCACCGACAATAAGAATACGGCGATCGCTTGATTCTGCTGGTAGTTTTTGACTAAGATAGTCAAATGCTGTTAATTCCCAACTTTGTAACATTCCCAGACATCTCAAGCCGATAACTGCTGTAGTTGCCATCATGCTGCTGGCTAACGCTACAGAAAGTTTTGGTTTAGTAGGAGAAACCTTTTTAGAAAGCTTGTTCTTTCCCCCAGTTAATTGTTGCCAAGTAGGGGGAATCTCCCCAGGATTTTGAACGATTAGAGGTAGCCAAGAAGCGCAGGGATACCTATCTTCTAGTCCCTGTAATTTTGCTCTAGCTTCTTTTACCGCTAAGTAAAAACTTTCTCCCCTAGCATAAGCTGTTAAAAAGTATTTGAGAAATTCTTGAGCAACTTTGTCTGGTACTGGTTCGCGCATTACCAGAATTTGTGGGATTTTTAAATCTGCTAGTTCGCGAGCTAATCCTAAACCATCACAAGAATTAAAAATAGCGATTTTTAAACCCTTTTCTACTGCTTTTTTGAGAGCATATTTTAATTCCTTGGTTGTCAAACTATCATACTGATTAAGATAAATATAACCTGTTGTTTTATCTAGATTGCTGTTACTATGTCCTGCAAAAAAGAGAATATCCCATCCTTGAGTATGCCATAACTGTTCGGTTATTTCCTGTCTTTGGGGTTCTACCAGTAAAGTAACTGAACTCTCAGGTAAGTTCTCTAAGAAATGGCGATCCCGTTCTGTATCAATTCCTTCACTATTACCAATAATTGCTAAAATTCTTACTTTACTACTGTAAGAAACTAAACTTTTTATTTCCTTTTCATAATTAGGATTGCTAATAGCTATTTCTGCTTTAGTAAATGGTTCAAACCAATTAACTAAGTGCCAGGGTAAACATTGCAATTGTATATTTTCTGTTTGAATTAAAATTCTAATTTCATCAACTGGATTTAGTTTGGCTAAAAACTTTTCTCGTAGAGGTCGAAAAGCATCGGCATCAAGCCAATCATTTAAACTTTTTAGTAATTGACCAGAAACGCGATCGCAGTTTTCGGCATAAGAATAATTGGAAATGAATACTTCCTTGGGTTCTAATCGAGCAGATAAATCTGATCCCAAATAAGAAGCTTGCCATAAACCGTATTGTTTAGGAATATCTGGTGCAGGTGGAAGCTGAGAATTTATTTCTAATTCAGGTGGTAACCCTTCTGGACAAATCAATAATGTAACTGGAAACCCTTTAGTAAAACTTCCCTCTCTTATTTTTAAAGTAACTATATATACATACATAAATCATACCAGTTATTAAGAGTCAGGAGTCAAGAGCTAAGCTTCAAAGACCAAGAGATAAGAGCCAACAGCTAATAGCTAATAGCTTAAGAATGTTAAAGCTTAAACCTCTCAGAAAACTTGCTACCATCCAAAACTATTTCTACTCCAAAAATTTCTTCAGATTGACCGCTAAATTGCAGTTGAATATACTTATCTCGACTTCTCGCCTGGGCTTGCATAAAAACTTCATCTGATGATTCTATAACTTTTAATTCTAGTGCTTTAGGTAAACAGATATCATTAGAGCTAGGATGTACTTGTAGGGTAACAGCAATGTTTCCTTTTTCTTCAGGACTAATTTCTACTAACAAGACCACATTGCGCTTGCCGAACTGGAGTCCTAAATTAATTAACTTGGCTCTACTTACCCTATTATTTGCTATCTCAGATTCTGATACGTTCGGTTCTAATAGTTCTGCCCGTCTAAACCCAAAAGCTGGCGTTAATTGTTGTGAAGTTAAGAGACTTTCTACTGTTTGCCATCCTGTCTCAAAAACATTATTCAGCCATTGACCTAAATTAATCAGAGAATTATCTGCAATGGATTCTTTAAATTCATGTAAGCAGTCTATTAATTTTTCTGGCGGTCTGAGATTGGCAAGGGCTAATTCCTTTGTAGTAACTTGGGAACTAAATCCTAATATTGCAGCTTTTCTCAATGAATCATCTATCTGTACTACCACATAGCCAATGCGTAAATCCCACACTTCCATAGGAATCTGACAGCTAGAGGCGGAACTTTTAATCGGGCGACATTCTAATTTACCCACTCCTGGTATATCTAAATCTGCTACGTTGTTACATAGGCGCATGACAGGATTCCAACTATCGCTGTTGGATAAATTTGTAGATATACCCAACATATTTAAATAGTTATTTACCACCGATACAGCTATAGTGTTTAACAAAATCTGTTCCGCTTTTTCCCTTATCGGCTGTTGTGCAGCAAACTGACTTGCTATTTGACGGGTTTCTCCTGTAATGGGTAGGGGAATAGCAAAATTTTCTATTTTTGGAGGTTTAGGAATCATAATCATTACTTATTACTTCTATTGATACGTAATTATATAATACATACTTATATATAGCCTTGAGATTTACTAAATTCTCGCAATAATGGCTTGCATTTACGCTGATAAAAACTACTTAGGGTTCCCGCTGCTACGCCGTATTCTTCTGCTAACTTTTCCCAGGCTGTTTCAGGA
>JASJEK010000042.1 GCA_030064915.1 Xenococcaceae cyanobacterium MO_234.B1 | reverse complement strand
ATCTACAATTCACTCAAGAACGTTTACAGGAATGAGAGTTGGAAGGTTTGTTTTAATAGCAAGCTCCGTAGGGTACAAGGATACTTAATCGATCTTGGCTTTGATTTGAATACAATTAATTTGCGCTCAGGAGGAAAAAATCATGACTACTAAAACTGCACAAAGTAAAACTGCACAAAAGGGTAGATATTTCTGCATCTTTGACTATTTCTTAGATGGAGCTTTTCTGAGATGGGAAGAAGTAGAGGGGGAATGTCCAGTCTTCATCCCTGGACAAGATTTGGTAGTTAGTCTGGAAGATGGAACTCAAATTACTGGCAAAATTGTTGAAACAGAGGCTGTTAGTGAAAACGAACGCAGAATATTTCTCAGTTCTCTCTAAGGGGATGTCTGAAAAGTAGTTTTGGGTAATTAAAAACAGTCTTTAGTGCCTAAATAATTAGGCTATAAGTCCCATTATTGCCTGGAGCTTGAGTAGCCAGAAAGTATCAAGGGGGACTTCTCAGACATTTTCTAAAGAATTAAGCCCCCTTCTCAGTCCTCGCTATAGCATCCTAATTCTAAAAGAACACTCCCTATTGAGGAAGAAGTTTTACTGCTCCCCCAAACACCTTCATTTTGCTCAAGAAAATCTTCACAAGTTACTCAAATTGTTTTGCTAGTCTAAAACTGGAGGAGATTTTAGATAGATGTGTTGAGAGGAGGTTTGGGTAACTTCTAGAAAGGAGGTGTATGAGTATGAAAAGTAGCTTTTTTCCGTAATGTGGTCTTGCTGCAAGCGAGGCGCTTCGCTTGTTTGAGCAGTGCGTTAGTAGTCCTAGTTGTTGGAGAATTTTGGTTGTCCTCCAGTAAAGCATCAGCTAATTCAATACCAGAAACTACAATTGCTCAACAAATTGACAATCTCAAGCGATCTGGTCAAAAGTGGATTGAAGTTGACCTTTCCGACCAGCATTTATTTGCTTGGGAAGGTAAAAATCAAACATTTACGGCTGTTATTTCTACTGGTAAAGCAACAACGCCAACTTATCCAGGAATTTACACTATCCAAAGAAAATATTCTCAAGATAGAATGCGCGGTGCAGACTACGATATTTCAGGTGTTCCCAGCGTCCTTTACTTTGATCGCGGTTATGCCTTTCATGGTGCATACTGGCATAACAAATTTGGGACACCAGTTAGTCATGGTTGCATTAATCTTCCCGTTAATAATGCTCAATGGTTATTTGACTGGACGAAAATAGGAACACCAGTAATTATTCATCAATAAAACCACACTAGGTAAAACCACACTAGGGACGAACAGCCGTTAGCCCCTAATAGCCACTAAACATTCTTCTTCACAATATCCTCAAAATATTTTCTTAAGTTATAGGTAAAGCCTCAAAGCATTAAACAAGTAACAAAAATGGAGGTTAACGATGACACTGAGTAAATGGCAACCATTCCAAGAATTAAGCACTATTAGAAAACAAATGGATCGCCTGTTTGAAGATATGCTTTCTGTTGGCGACCGCGATTGGATGGGACTACATGGGATAGGCGGAATGTGGACTCCTGCCGTAGAAATCGAAGAAACCGACAAAGAACTAGTTCTAAAAGCTGAAATTCCAGGTATCGATGCCAAAGACCTAGAGGTAGAAGTCGGCGAAGATCGAGTAACTATTTCGGGAGAACATAAAGAAGAAAAACGTACCGAAGAAAAAGATAAAAACTATTTCCACTCTGAATTTCACTACGGTAAGTTTGAAAGGGTCGTTCCTTTACCTATGCCCATTGAAACTGACAAAATCAAGTCAGATTTTAAACATGGTATTTTGACTCTTACTCTGCCCAAAGTAGAAACTGCACCCAAAAAAGTTGTTAAAGTCAATCTGGGAGATAGTTAGTGGTTAGTAGGGGCGAACGGTCGTTCGCCCGTGCAGAATTTGTTTTTGGCTACCCATATTTGAGGGAGCATTAATAGGGAGGATATAATCATGAATGCTTTTGTTCGACAACGCTCCGAACCCGATCTTCTTGGCGTTTGGGAGCAGTTTTGTGGATGGATTACCAGTACTAATAATCGCATCTATATTGGTTGGTTTGGCGTGTTGATGATTCCCACGCTCTTAGTTGCAAGTATTTGCTTTATCCTGGCTTTTATCGCTGCACCTGGGGTCGATGTTGATGGTATTCGCGAACCCGTTATTGGTTCTTTGCTAGGTGGGAACAGTATCATCAGCGCTGCCGTTGTGCCTACTTCTGCTGCTATCGGACTGCACTTTTACCCTATTTGGGAAGCTAGTTCTTTAGATGAATGGCTGTATAATGGCGGAGCTTATCAATTGATTGTTTTTCACTTTCTAATTGGTATTTGGTGCTACTTAGGAAGACAATGGGAACTAAGTTATCGCGAGGGTTTGCGTCCTTGGATCGCTACCGCTTTTTCGGCACCAGTGGCAGCAGCAACGGCAGTATTGCTAGTTTATCCCATCGGTCAAGGAAGTTTTTCTGAAGGATTGCCTTTGGGAATTGCTGGAACTTTTTACTTTATGCTGGCGTTTCAAGCCCATCACAATATTTTAATGAATCCCTTCCATATGTTAGGGGTAGCTGGAGTGTTTGGTGGCGCGTTATTAGCTGCTTTACATGGTTCTTTAGTGACTTCGACTTTAATTCGTAACACCTCTGAAACTGAATCTGCTGACAAAGGCTACAAATTCGGTCAAGAACAAGTTACTTATAACTATATGGCTGGACACTATGGATTCTTAGGTCGACTACTGATTCCTTGGTTTGCTAGTGCTAACCATCGAGCTTTTCATTTTCTCTTGGTAGCCTTGCCGACTATTGGTATTTGGTGTGCCACGGTAGGAGTTGGCATGATGGCATTTAATCTCAATGGCTTTAACTTCAATCAATCGATTTTAGATAGCCAAGGTCGTGTAATTTATAGCGATGCCGATCTGCTCAATCGGGCAAATTTGGGCATTCAAGCCATGCACTCTCCTAATGCTCATCATTTTCCTTTGACTTTAGCTGGTGGCGAACCAATTACTGTCAGTTTGGTTAATGGTTAATTGTAGGGGCGAACTGCCGTTCGCCCCTACAGTGGTTAATGGCAAAGCTTAAGGTCAATGAGGAGGAAAAGTTGTGGAACTCAAATCGGTACCAATGGATATTCCTGAAGGGTCAAACATCATCATTGGTCAAACTCACTTTATTAAAACGGTAGAAGACCTCTATGAAATTATGGTGGGAATATCATCCCAGGTGAAGTTTGGTATTGCTTTCTGCGAAGCTTCTGGGGTATGTTTAATTCGTACAGTGGGCAACGATGTAACTCTTCAAGAAAAGGCGATCGCTAATGCTCAAGCACTTGGCGCGGGACATAGTTTTATCATCTTGCTTAAGGAAGCCTATCCAATTAACTTTCTCAATGCCATCAAGCAATGTCCCGAAGTCTGTAATATTTATTGTGCGACAGCCAACCCTGTAGAAGTAATTATCGCTGAAACCGAACAAGGACGAGGTATTCTTGGCGTGGTAGATGGATATTCACCTAAAGGAGTAGAAAGCGAAGAAGATATTAAAGCACGTCACAACATATTGCGTCAGTTTGGTTATAAGTTGTAGGTAGTTAGTCAATACTGTTCGGTTAACAAGATTTATCTGTTGAGACAGGTGTTAGGTCTTAGGTTGATTGAGAGTTGGTACTAATAAAAAATGATTTATCTCCCCGTATCTCTCTTACTTTTTTTATTATTTCTGTTCCTATTTCCGTTTATTTGGATAGCAGTTGCCCTCGATGTAGTAGAAGTAGCAGTTGCCAAACTTGGTTTTTCTCCTGGTGTAGCATTGTTACTATTTATTGCTGTGCTAGTGGGCAGTACTATCAATATTCCTCTCTATACAGTCAGATCGATAACACCCATTGTCCCCGATTTTATGGATATGTGGTTGGAGCAGTTTTGGGGCATTCCCCTGCAAAAAGTTAGACAGAAAACCATTGTGGCTCTCAATGTCGGTGGCGGTTTAATTCCTGTAATACTGGCAATCTACGAATTAATTCGCTCTGATGCCTTGGCTATTTTTTTGGTCACTATAATTGTTACCATTGTCAGTTACTATTCTGCCCAAATAGTCCCAGGAATTGGCATCCAGATCAATGCCCTGATTGCTCCTCTCACGGCTGTGATTAGTGCCGTTCTCATTGCCGAACCTCTAGCTTCTTCCGTCGCTTTTGCAGGAGGCATATTAGGAACCCTAATTGGTGCGGATTTACTTCATCTCAAAGAAATCGAGCGCATGAGTGCTGGGGTTCTTAGTATTGGTGGTGCGGGAGTGTTTGATGGCATTGCCATGTGTGGTTTATTTGCTTTGCTGCTTACTTAATAATTTGTTGCGATCGCTATATCCCTAGAGGTACTAGAGGTACAAGTTTTTCTCAGTCAACAGATCGGTGATTTAGTTGAAATTCTAGTTGCGATCGCTTGAAATTGGAGGCATAACTGATGTCATCGACTCAAAAAAAAATTAACTCCCTACGGCAAGTTGGGACTCATACTCTGGCCGTAGTTTTAACTTTGGTTTTAACTGTGACTGGGTTGCGATCTTTTCCTCAAATATTGTCGCCTCTACTTCCAGTAGATAATTCAGATATTGTAACTGAGCCTAGTATTTCTTCTCTATCTGCTGATAATCCTGATAACTTTGTGGTTGCTGCTGTGAAGCGCGTTGGTGCATCGGTAGTTCGTATTGATACAGAACGCACTATTACTAACCCTTTTTCTGATCTGTTTTTTGACCATCCCTTTTTCCATGACTTTTTTGGCAAGGAGGCTTTTCCTCAACTACCGCGAGAATATCGTCAACGGGGTCAAGGTTCGGGATTTATTATCGATCGCAATGGCATTATTTTGACTAACGCCCATGTGGTTAGTAATGCAGATCAAGTAATGGTAAGCTTACGAGACGGTAGAACTTTCAAAGGTGAAGTTAGAGGCATCGATCGCGTTTTTGATTTAGCCGTAGTCAAAATTGACGGAGAAAATCTACCCACAGCACCCTTGGGTAATTCTAGCGAGTTAGAGGTAGGAGATTGGGCGATCGCGGTAGGTAATCCTTTAGGACTAGACAACACCGTTACTCTAGGCATTATTAGCACTCTCAACCGTTCTAGCGCGCAAGTGGGTATTCCCGATTTACGTCTCGACTTTATTCAAACTGATGCTGCTATCAATCCTGGTAATTCTGGAGGTCCTTTGTTAAATGAAAGAGGGGAAGTAATTGGCATCAATACCGCAATTCGGGCTGGGGCAGAAGGTATCGGTTTTGCTATTCCCATTGATAAGGCCAAAGCAATTCAAGAAAAACTAGCAAGAGGGGAAAAAATATCTCATCCTTACATTGGCATTAGAATGGTTACTCTTACACCAGAAATTGCCCAAAAGATTAATCAAGAATCTAATACAGATATATTTATCCCCAAAATAGATGGTGTCTTAGTAGTGCAGGTTATGCCCGATAGTCCTGCTGCCATTGCTGGCTTGCGCCCTGGGGATGTCATTACAGAAATTGATGGGACTGCTATTATCAGTAGCGATCAACTACAAGATTTGGTAGATAAAAGTCAAATCGACCAACCACTTCAAATTAGCATCCGCAGAGAAACCCAAACCAAGCAGCTATGGGTACGACCGAAGGAGCTTCCGAAAATGTCTAGTTTTTAAAGGTGCGTTGGGATTTAATACTCAAGATTCTTCCTCACAATTTCTTCAAGCTTATGACTTATCGTAAAATTGAGGGTAGATCCTAGACCTTCAGGTGAATCAGTTTAGTGTTGACAGAGAGGAAAGGGGAAATGGTAGCAACAGTTGATTATTCTATTGACGAAATCAGAGAAGAAGCTCGTCGTTTAGTTGAAAGAGGAATTATTGATCGTCAGCAACCAATTTGTATTCTTTGTGAATTTATTCCACCAAGAGAATGGGTTTGTGTTGAATGGGAATTAGAAAAAAATGACTATCTTTTAAGAGATCATATCTGCGATCTCTTGAGTAAAGAGGAGTGGCAAGAAGATTAAAATTTTTTGTAAGTACCTTGCTCTCAGTGACTACTTCCACCGCTAAACCCTCAGCTTTCTGAACGAAACCTTCGTATTTTAGCGGGGGATTCTAATCCTCGCGAAGTTAGATTTCTGTTTCTCTCAGATTGGGTTTAACCAAACATCCCGATTTTACTATCCAAGACTAGATCAAGAATTCTCTTTAATACCTCTTATATCGCTTCAGTTAACAAAAATAGTGGCAGCAATTTCTCGATCTAAAGCTGCACGGGTATAGCCGACTTTGACAATATAGGACGGGAAGCGTTGTTCGACAATTAGACTGCTACCAGGAGTAATTCCCATAGCCATAAGTTTGCGTCTTACAGTAGTTTCTTGAGTTCCCAACTTGGCTACTGTTTGGACTTGACCAATTTTTACTTTAGATAATGCGTTCATAAACTTACTCCTAGTAGGTTAAAACTCAGATTGACACAGTAGCCAACCAGAAAAGCAAAAGGGACGATAAATGCGATCATTGCTAGGGTAGTTTTTAGACCCCTTTCTTTAATCATGATTTGTAATTGGGCGATGCAGGGTAAGAAGAGAGTTAAGACAACCGCAGCTATAACTAATTGATTACCTGTTAAACCACCTTGCTGCTGTATATCGAAAAGTCCTGCTGCACCATAGTCCCGACGGAAAAAGCCATAGAGAAAAACAGGTGCGGTTTCTGCTGGCATACCGATCGCTACGGCAAAGGGTTCAATACCTCGTATAATTAGATCGAATAAACCTGTCAGTTTTCCCAACCAGATCAGCACTGATGCCCAAATAAACAGAGGTAAGATTTCCCAAAAGTACCACTTCATTCTGATCCAGGTTTTAGTGAGAATATTCTGTAGTTTAGGCAGTCTTAGAGGCGGAATTTCGAGATAAAATGCTCCCGATGTACCAGGAAATAATTTGGCACTTAGATAGCCCATCACCAAGAAAATTGCCATAATCAATCCGCCCCAGACCACCAACGCTGCTGGCTTTTGTGCCAATAGTCCTAAGATTACTCCCCACTGTGCTGCACAGGGAACAGCTAGAGAAAGAAGAAAAGTGGCGATTAATCTTTCCCGTTTGGTTTCTAAGGTACGAGTTACCATCGTTGCCATAGTATCACAGCCTAAACCTAATACCATAGGAATTACTGCTCTTCCCGATAGTCCAATAGATTTAAACAGACGGTCTAACATTAAAGACATCCTGGGAAGATAGCCACTGTCCTCCAGTAGGGAAAACATCAGGAAGTAGGTAGCCACTACAGGTAAAACAATAGCAGTAGCATAGCGGATACCTAGAGTAATGATGCCGTAATCGTTGCCAATCAAATCTTGCAGGGGTTGCCAGGGCAAAATTTGGGCGACAATCTGATTGACAACGGGGTTAATTTGTCCTTCAAAAAAACCTTCGATGCGATCAACTAATTCCCCTGCCCCAAACTCACCGACAAATTTATATACTCCAAAATAAAGAATAACTATCAAAATGGGAAATCCTGTCAGGGGATTCACACTTAGGCGATGGAGAGTTTCTGGAAAAGAATTAGCAGCAGGTTTCGTTGTCTGGATGGTAAGTGCTTCGAGATCGCGGGCTTGTTTTTGTCTGGTTTCGGCGATCGCTAAATCTAGAGGATATTGCAGTTGATTTTGAGCCACCGTCAGCAATATTTCTATTTCTTGCTGCTGTTGAGGAGCTTGTTCTAGAGTTTGCCATAGTGTAGGGTCTTTTTGGAGCAATAGTAGAGCCAGACTCCGACGGGAAAGGGAATACTGTCCCAAAACATTGCTTTTGCCTAAACTTTCTAACCAGCTTTCTATAGCAGAGATCGCTTGTTCTATTGGCTCAGGATAAATGATTTGTCGGGTCATTTCCCTACCTCTAAATTAGCTAAAGCTGGTTTCGATTGGGATGATAAGGATTGTAGTATGGCTTGTTTGAGTTCTCTAATTCCTCGATTTAAAGCTGCGGACATTAACACTACAGGAATACCTAATTCCATAGTCAAAGCATTCGATTCAATCTTCAGCCCCAAATTTTCGGCTTCATCCATCATGTTAACGGCTAAGACTACGGGTAATCCTGCTTCGATTAACTGGAAGGTTAAGGGCAACATCCGACCGATATTTTTCCCATCTACCACATGGATCACTACATCTAAAGACTCCTGTAACAGCAAGTCTCTAGCTACTTTTTCTTCCTCACTAATTGGCACTAGAGAATACATACCTGGGGTATCGATTACTCCGATTTGACGGTCTTTAATTTTGGTTATTCCTCGACTGACTTCTACTGTTGTACCAGGATAGTTGGAAACATTAACATAAACTCCTGTGAGTCGATTAAATAAAACGCTTTTGCCTACATTAGGAGTTCCTACTAAAGCTATATTTCCGTCCCTGGCTAACATTTGTCTAGAGGGAGGTTTTTTCGTTAACCGTTTCCACCAGCTAGGTTTATTTTTGACTGAGTGGCAGTGTTTTTGGCATTGATGACAATCCATATCTCTAAAGCTCCTACTATTAATTCCTAAAATCTCGGGGATAAAAATCTTGGAATAAAGATTTTAAGTTAATTTTTCCTGTTAGTTTTTTGCTGTTAGTTTTTATTACTTGTCGAGATTTAACCTGCTTGCTTATTGAATATTATTTTTAATAAGTATCATAATCTGCAAAGGCAATAAACAGACTTGTATCAATACTCAATAAATTGCAAAAATTGTTATTGTTAAGCGATCGCTCCGCGCTGCCTTCGGCAGATCGCAAATTTATAGTTTAATACCAATAACCTGAGTATGTGCGCCTCTAGCTTGAGTCACACCGATAGTTCTTTCGGAAGCTTCAATCATGGGACGACGCAGACTAACTACAATAAATTGTGCTTCCTGGGCTTGCTTTTGCACCATTTTGGATAGTCTCGCTACATTGGCACCATCTAAAAACATATCTACTTCATCAAAAGCATAGAAAGGGGAAGGGCGGTATTTTTGTAGAGAAAAAATAAAGCTCAAAGCAGTTAAAGATTTTTCTCCCCCAGACATGGAACTTAATCTTTGAACAGGTTTTCCTTTAGGATGGGCGACAAGGTTTAAACCACCATTAAAAGGATCATCTTCGTCTTCTAATTGTAAGTGTCCATCACCATCAGATAGTTCAGCAAAAATAGCTTGAAAGTTTTGATCGACTGCATCATAAGCTTCTTTAAAGGCACGAAGACGTAAAGTTGTAAATTTTTCCACACGGAGTAATAATTCAGTTCTTTCTGCTGCTATTGTGCTGAGTTTTTCTGAGAGTTCTTGTAATCTAGCTTCGGTTTTTTCATACTCTTCTAACGCCAACATATTGACAGGTTCCATTGCTTCTAATTTTTTCTCCCCCTTGCGGATTTGTTTTTGCAGTTCTTCAAGTTTCTCTTGCAAAATAGCATGGGTAATAGTTGAAATTTCTGACTCTTCTTTAGTAGCAAATAGTTGTTGATAAAGTTGCTCCCACAGTAATTCTGGTAGGGTATTATCTGATTCTGTAGCTGATTCTTCTGATGGTTCGTGAGTTTGGTTAATAGTAGTTAACTCCTGTTCTTGTTCTTTGAGTTGTGCTTCTAGACTCACTAAAGTATTATTTCGTTCTGCTTGGGTTGTTTGGAGTTTTTCTTTTTGCCAAGATTTTTTTTGCTGTTGATTTTGCAGTTGCTTCAGTTCATTTTCTAGGCGATCGCGTTCTGTTTTGGTTTCCTTCAGTCTCTCGGTTAATTGTTCTAGTTTTTGTTCAGATTCAATAATCTTCTGACTTAGTTCTTGCAGTTGCTCCCTAATTGTGGATTGTTGATTGCTATTGGCTGTTTGTTCTGATTGTAATTCTTCAATATGTTGTTGGGCTTCAGCCATTTTTTCGGTGAAGCGTTGATGTTGATTAATTGTATCTTGGAGTTGGGTTTCTGCTGTCCGAAATTGCGTTTCTTTATTCTGTAAATCTTGTTCTTGGTTTTTAATCGCGGTTTGTATTTGTTGCCATTCACTCTGATCGTGAGAGGCTTCTAATTCATCTAGTCTTTGTTGAAGTTGTTGTAATTGACTTTCTTGAGAGGGGATAGTTGATACTAAAAATTGCGATCGCGTTTCTAGATTCTCTCTTTCTTGTTGATGATTCTTGATTTGATTTGTCAGGTGTTCTTGTTGGGAAATTAATTGGGTAATCTCTTTTTGTAATTGTTCTAAACGTAGTTGTTGCTCGCGGTGAATTTGTCTGGCTTCTGTTAAATTTTCTCTTAAATTCTTGACTCTAATAGAATCTTCCTGTAGCATTCTGTCTATGTCTGATAAGATGGAGTCTATTTGTGTCAATCGCTCTTTGAGTATTTCTACTTCCTGAGACTCGCTAGTAGCAACCTTTCCAAAATGCAAGCTAGAACGAGAAGATTGACTTCCCCCTGTCATTGCACCACTGGTTTCTAATATTTCCCCTGATAATGTAACTATGCGATATTTGCCTAGGTGATAACGGGCATTATCTAGGGTATCAAAAATAATTGTATTGCCAAAAACATAAGCAAATATCTTTTGATAACGAGATTCACTGTTGATGAGATTAACAGCCAGATCGATAAAACCTTGAGTATTTCTCAAACTAGAGATATCAATAAATTTGGGAGATTTAATTTTATTGAGGGGTAAAAAAGTGGCTCTTCCTGCTCGTTGTTGTTTGAGCAACTCAATCCCTGCTGCTGCAACCCTATCGCTTTCTACAACGATATATCCTAACCTTCCCCCCGCAGCCGTTTCTAAAGCTAATTTATAACGGCTTTCTACTTCTCCCAACTGGACTACTAAGCCGTGTACTCCTGAAAGATTAGCATTAAGAATTACTTTACTAGCATAAGTTCCTTGGGCTTCTTGTTGGGCTTGTTTAGTTGCTTCTAATTTATCTAGCTGTCTTTGTTTATCCCGTTGTTCTTTCAATAAACGCTGTTGGGTATCTTGCTGGATACTGCGATCGCTTTCTATTTCTGATAATTTTTGTGCCAAATCCTGTACTGTGTGAGCAGTTTCTATTACTCCTTCAGATAAAGCTTGTTCCTGATTTTGCTTTTCGTTTAATTCTGTGGTAACTGTAGCTAATAACTCGGTTTCTTCGGAGATTTTAGTTGCTAATTGAGACAATTTTTCTGTAATAGTTGCTTGTTCAGTACGCTGGGGATTAAGGGTATTTTGAATCTGAGAAATTTCCCTGGTTAAATTGGCTTGTTCCTGTACCCAGGCTTCACTAGCTGCTGCGATCGCATCAGCCATTTCTCTTCTTTCCGCTAATTCATTTCTCGCTTCCTTATATTGTCGAGATAGTTGGGGTACAGTTTCAGTCTCTAGACGATTTTTTACTACTGTTAGTTGGGTCAACTCCTGTTGATATTGGGTCAGACTTTCTTGGGTCTTAACTAAAGATGCTTGTTTCTGTTGTAGGGTTGCTTGTAACTCTTCTTGTCTTTGTTGTAGCTGATGACGCTTCGCTTTTTGGGTTGCTAACTCTGAAGCAATAGATAACTGTTCTTCTTCTCCTAGAGCCTTAACACGGGAGTTTAACTCTTCTAAATTGCTGCTAGTTGATTTAATATTATCCTCAAGAGTTTCTAACTCTTGGGTTAATAACTCTATCTTATTATTGTCTTCAGTAATCCCTGTTTGTAACTCCTCTTGCTGTTGTAATAGCGATCGCCAGAGTAAAATAATTTCCTGTTGTTTCTTTTCCTGTATTTGCTGCTTCAGTTTCCGATATTTCTCTGCTTTTACCCGATCCGCAGCCAAACGCTCTTTGATACTAATCAATTCCTGTTCAATAATTTGACAATGTTCTTCTCTTTCTTTGACCTTTTCCAGAGTCTGCTTCGTTTGGTTGATTTTGCGGTCAAAAGCTGCTACTCCTGCTAACTCGTCAATAATTTCCCTTCTTTCCCGCGTATTCATGTTAATAATACGGGTAACATCCCCTTGCAACACCACGTTGTATCCTTCGGGGTAAATTCGCAGTTTTTCTAACTGTTCGTGTAACTCCGTAGCAGTAACAACCTGTCCATTAATATAAAAAGTCGAAGCATAATTCCCCTTCTTATTAACCCGTAACCTCCGAGTTACCTTCCACTCCAAAGCGCCATTATTAGCGATCGCAACTATCTTACGATTATCTATTTCTGCTTCCTTGTCAGCCTCTACTAACCCATTCTGAGGCAAACCCTTGACTGCTTCTGGTTCGGAGTGATTTAAGTTAACTTTTGTAACTAAATCCTCTAAATCTGCCAAATCTGTCAAATCGAAAGTCACAGACACAATAGTTTCCGAGATCCGACCATTCCCGCTATGCTTATTGTTAATTAAATCAGGAAGGCGATCGGCACGCATCCCCTTAGAACTAGATAACCCCAGACAAAATAGTAGTCCATCTAAAATATTAGACTTTCCCGAACCGTTAGGACCTGAAACTACGGTAAATCCTGGCAATAGAGGTATTCTCACCGAACCTCCAAAAGATTTGAAGTGATTGAGTTCAACGCATTTGATATGAACCATAAACAGTCACGAAAATAGGACGGAAGAACTGGAGCCGTGTCTATTTATAGCACGGAGGAAGTTCGACGTTAGGAACAGGAGCTATAAACACTTATAAACAATAATGATGATATCAATGACTAATATTTTTTGTTAGAACAGGTAGTCAACAGATAAAATTAAAACTTCCGATTTATGAATGCTAATCAGATAAAAGTTCCCTTTGTCGATCTCAATTTACAACATCAGCCAATTCAAACTAAGATTGAGCGAGCGATCGCAGAAGTAATAGAAAGAGGTGACTTTGTTCTTGGTCAAGCCTTATCGGAATTTGAAACTGCCTTCGCCGAAGCTTGTGGCGTAAAATACGCCGTGGGAGTAGCTTCAGGGACAGATGCGATCTCTATTGGCTTACAAGCTTGTGGTATTGTTCCAGGAGATGAGGTTATCGTCCCCAGCAATACCTTTATTGCCTCAGTAATTGGCATCATTCAAGCAGGAGCAAAACCCATCTTAGCAGAATGCGATCGCAACACTGCCCTAATAGATTTAGCAGCAGCAGCCAAACTCATTACACCTCAAACCAAAGCTATAGTACCTGTTCATCTCTATGGACAAATGGTATCTCCTACTCAATTACTCGATTTTGCTGATACTCATAACTTAATAATTTTTGAAGATTCTGCCCAAGCTCATTTAGCAGAAACTGAAGGTTACCGTGCTGGTGGGGTAGGAAAAGCTGCTGGTTTTAGTTTCTATCCCAGTAAAAATCTTGGTGCATTTGGTAACGGGGGGATGATAATAACCAATGATGAATCTGTCGCCCAAAAAATGCGTAGTCTCCGTAACTATGGGGCACCAAAAAAGTACTTTCATACCGAATTAGGTACTAACAGTCGTCTCGACACCCTACAAGCAGCTATCCTCAACCTCAAATTACCCCATTTATCTAGTTGGAATCAGCAGCGTAATCAAGCAGCACAGTATTACGATCGGCTTTTACAACCCCTAAAAGAGCGAGATATCTTTCCCATAACTAACCTTACTGGTGTAGGTCATGTTTATCATCTCTATATTATTCGCCTCAATTCCCATCTAGCTATAAAAAGAGAGCTAATTCAACAGAAAATGGCAGCAAGAGGTATTCAAACTGGGATTCATTATCCCATTCCTTGTCATTTACAACCAGCTTATCGGTACTTGGGTTATCAAAAAGGAGATTTCCCTGAAGCAGAAACCCTGTGTCAAAATGTCTTATCTCTCCCAATGTATCCAGGTATCACAAAAGCCCAGATAGAATTAGTTATTGAAGAACTATCAACAATAATAGATATCTTGCAAAAGTAAACTTTTCATCACAGCTATTAGCTCTTAGGCAATAGGCGATAGGCAGTAGATATCTACTTTAAAATTAACTTGCTGTATGCTAGTTAATCGAGATTTATCGGAATGGGCGCAAGAGGTCTAATACTAAGTTGCGTTCTAAACTGTAATTTTACATCTCTCGCAAAGCGGTGCGTCCGCGAAGCGACTACCGCTTCTGTCTCCTG
>JASJEK010000245.1 GCA_030064915.1 Xenococcaceae cyanobacterium MO_234.B1 | reverse complement strand
CTACGAAACCCTTTACCAAGACTCTTATTGGAATAATCCCGATGATCCTCATACTTCCACTGTTACCAAAACCTTAACTAAAAGTCTAACTCGTCCGATTTATCCCTCTCAAACTCCTGCTTATAGCTTAATTCTCCAAGAAAATGTCTGGGGTCGTAGTCTAGAGAAAATTGTACTTGATAATGTTACTCCTGAAGCAGCAGCAGATGAAGCTATAACCAGAATCAAAGAGATTTTTGCCGAATGGGGTTATACCAATTCCCCAAAATAAAGCTACTGATAGTTAGGGTTCACTTAAAGGGCTTTAATTTTTTCTAAATCACTATTGCTCTTTCAAAATGGTTTCGAGGTATCTAAATGAATAAATATATAAGATATATTCTTATATCTTGTGCCGTATTCTTTCTAACTGTTGCTTTTAGTAATGTTTTTCCCTCAGAAAAGCTAACCTCAACATCAGAACCCACAGTAAATCTGAGTAACAAAGCTACAACAGAGCAAGAAGAGAATATCTTAAATTTGTGGTGGGATAAAGGGTTTAATCTCGAAGAAGACAAAGCTTTACAAAAACTAGTAGATAATTGGGAAAAACAAACTGGGAACAAAGTCCAGATTCATTTTTATGCTTTTGGTTTAGATCCTAGCTCTCAAAAGCCACAAAGATATCTTCAAGGAAGCATTTCTCCCGATATTTTTATGAGTTTTAAATCGGAAAGTACTCTTAATACCAGTTTGGCACGGGAAGGAAAATTAACTGATGTTGAAGATTTGATTGAACCAATCAAAGAAATCTACGACCAAGACGCATTACAAACTACATATTATTACAACGATATAGATAAAAAATGGAGCTACTACGCAGTTCCTATACATCAAGCCACAATTCATATTTATTATTGGAAAGATTTACTTGAAAAAGTAGGTCGTACCGAAAAAGATATTCCTCAAGATTGGGATGGTTTTTGGCAATTTTGGATTGATGTCCACCAAGACTTAAAAACCCAGCACCAGGAAAATATCTATCCTATAGGATTACCCATGTCTATAGAAGCTGGAGATACTTATCAAGCCTTTGAGCAAGTTTTGGAAGCATATAACGTTAAAATTATTGATTCTGAAGGAAATTTATTGGTTGATGACCCCAAAGTGCGTCAAGGGATTATTAATTGTTTGGACTGGTACAGCAAATATTACCGTCAAGGATATGTCCCTAAAGATGCAGTTGATTGGACTAATCCAGATAACAATCGCAAGTTTCTCAACCGCGAAATTTTGATGACGACGAATGCAAGTCTTTCCATTCCTGCTGCTGTCAGAAAAGAACCAGATACTTACAACAATAAATTAGGAATTGTTGAGTTCCCCAATAAACCTAACGGTGAACGGATGCGTCATATATTTCTCGTGGAACAAGCAGTAATTTTTACTGATGCTCCTCATCAAAAGTTAGCTAAAGATTTTCTTGCTTATCTCATACAACCAGAAATTATTAATCAATATCTCAAAGATTCGGGAAGACACTCACCAACCTACGAAACCCTTTACCAAGACTCTTATTGGAATAATCCCGATGATCCTCATACTTCCACTGTTACCAAAACCTTAACTAAAAGTCTAACTCGTCCGATTTATCCCTCTAAAACTCCTGCTTATAGCTTAATTCTCAAAGAGAATGTCTGGGGTCGTAGCATAGAGAAAATTGTACTTGATAATGTTACCCCTGAAGCAGCAGCAGATGAAGCCATAACTAGAATCAAAGAGATTTTTGCCGAATGGGGTTATACCAAATCCCCAAAATAAAGCTAACGCTCTTCTTAGACTTTCGGAAACACCTTGCCAAATCTAGATTCTGAAACCCTCATCTCATCAGCGCTCCCTAACTATTTTTCTGATAAAAACTCAAACTTCGAGTTTCTGTTAGGCGCGGGAGCGCTCTTTAGCTTACCCAAAAAGAGATACAAGGTTTAGCCTCTGTCAGGCTCTTCCCCAGAGTCCGAGAAGAGCGGTAAGAGGTATATTGAAACGTGCTATCAAAGTTAGGGAATCAGGCAAAAATATAGGATATGAACAAAAACACCATCTTTTTGATTTTACTGTTGTTTATTCCCGTCTCTATTGCGGGTCATTTCCTTGACTGGGGTGCAACAGTAATATTTATTACCGCAGCTGTGGCAATTGTCCCCCTAGCTGCTTATATGGGAGAAGCCACGGAAGAAATTGCTGTGGTAGTGGGACCCAATCTAGGGGGGTTACTTAATGCGACTTTTGGTAATGCTACTGAGTTGATTCTCGCTTTTATCGCTCTCAAAAAAGGATTAGTGGGAGTGGTTAAAGCAACCATTACGGGTTCAATTATAAGTAATCTGCTATTAGTCATGGGTCTTGCCATGCTTTTAGGAGGATTAAAGTACAAAGAGCAGGATTTTCAGCCGACAACAGCCCGTCTCAATGCTTCTTCCATGAATTTAGCTGTAATTGCAATTCTGTTACCTACAGCGGTGGAATTTACTTCTTCTGGTATTGGGCAAACTACCTTAGAACATCTTTCTGTAGCTGTAGCTGTGGTTTTGATCCCAGTTTATGGACTGACTCTGTTGTTCTCAATGAAAACTCATTCCTATCTCTATGATGTGGGGGTAGCAGGAATTGAAGAAGAAAGCAGAGCTGAAACTGAAACTAAAGAAAAAGTTAATTTACCTTTTTGGATCGGAGTCTTATTAATTGTGACTATAGGGGTAGCAGTAGAGTCAGAATTACTAGTAAGTTCTCTCGAAGAAGCTACTTCAGAGTTGGGTTTAACCACATTATTTACTGGTGTTATCCTCTTGCCGATTATTGGTAATGCAGCAGAACATGCCACCGCTGTTACTGTAGCAATGAAAAACAAAATGGACTTATCTGTATCTGTCGCAGTAGGTTCTAGTATGCAAATTGCCTTGTTTGTTGCACCTGTACTAGTAATTGCAGGATGGATTATTGGTCAACCGATGGATTTGAATTTTAATCCTTTTGAGTTGGTAGCAGTAACAGTAGCAGTTTTAATCGCTAATTCTATTAGTTCTGATGGTAACTCTAATTGGCTAGAAGGGAGTCTACTAATAGCAACTTATGCATTGCTGGGACTCGCTTTTTACTTCCATCCTGTATTAGAAGGCTTGGGTTAACTTGAGTTCGGAATGACCGACCGTAGTCGCTGACCAACCGGATCCCGCGTTCGCGGACGGAATTCGGAGTTCCTAGTACTTTGTCAAGATTGATTTGAGGGATAAGTGTCAACACCCCTTTATAAAAATCGACCAAATCCGGTTCTAACAAAAATCTAGGCTATGCCAATAAGGGGGGTATGAGAACCAGATTTGGTATCACACAGGCTTTGTCTGGTCTACCTCCTGTTTTCTCCTGAAATTCCTACCTAGGAAGTTACGATAAATTTACATATGTAACTGCCCTCGTCTCAAGATAGTGGGCTCAAGAGATAATAAAAGTATTACTACTTTAAAAGTATTGAAGTGATGAACCAACAAAGCCTCAAAGCTTATCTCGATCTAATTCAAGCACTGTTGAGTTGTCCTAGAGGAGAAGAATGGATACTGCTGCGACAGAATGAAAAATTAGTTAATACCGAACTAGTAGAAATTATGGAACAAGTTGCTAGCCATTTAACAACGGAAGGGTATATCAAAGCAGCTAAGTATCTCCACAACTGGGCGGGGAAACTACATCATATTTTGACAGAGAGTGTTCCTACTACCAAAAAGAATAACGATAAAATTCAAGCCTATGTTGAACTGATCCAAGCCTTGCTGAATTGTCCTCAAGGTTCTGAAGATGAAATTTTGGCAGCCCATCAGGAGTTACTTGGTCCAGAATTAGTCAAGGTTATGAAACAAGTCGCCAGTCAGATGGCAGCAGAAGGGGATGAAAAAACAGCTAGTTTTTTAAATAATTTGGCAATAGACTTGAACCGCACTTGGCTGAAAAACCATGAATTTAAACCGATTCTCAAAAAAGAGGTTGCTCCCGATCCTTGGTCAGATAAGAATTCCCCTTCACAACATCCATCAGAAACAGAAACTAAACCAGCCGATTTAGAAGCCCCAGCTATTGAAAAACCTGCACTATCATCTCCCCAACCTAAGATTGAGGGCGATCAACAACTCGTACAACAGCTAAAAAATATTGCAGATTCTTTAGTCAAGTTAGAAACAACCTTAGTTTCTCGACTGCAACCATCAAACCCCTTATGGTATATGGATGTTCTCGAAAAAGCCGAAGCTGCTGACTGGATATTGACGACTGATGAAGTAGAACATTTAATCGGCATTAAACCTCAATGTCATCATGATGAGACTTCTTACCACAGAGGTAGCTGGGTATTTATTAAAGCGGGAAAAGTTGGCGCACAGACAGGCTGGCGAGTTGAGAAACAAAGGAACTCACCTTAGTTAGTTTTCACCCTAGGCAATTCCTCCATTCTAAGGAGGATCAGAATGAAATTACTGAGAATATAGTTTATTCAAACGCAGTTGACTAAGTAAACCATATTTGGGGGCGAAGATCATTGCAGCTACAAATAACAGGGTGAGTAAAACTACGATACAAGCACCAGTTGCCACATCCAAGTGATAGCTCAGGTAAACCCCTAGGATGCAAGATAGCAAGCTAGTCCCAACAGAAATTGCTAACATTCGGTCAAAGCGATCGCTTAAGAGATAGGCAGTGGCGCCAGGAGTAACAAGCATGGCTACTACTAATATTATCCCCGCAGTTTGTAGAGCAGTAACAGTAGTTAGGGCTAAGACTAATAGTAGAGTGTAGTACATAAGTTTGGTATTTAAACCAATTGCTTTAGCGTGGTTAGGGTCAAAACAAAACAACAATAAATCTTTGCGACGCAACAGAATTACAACTAAAGTAATCAGACCAGCAATCAGAGTTTGAATAATATCTCCTTGGGAAATGCCCAAGACATTACCAAACAGAATATGAAACAAATCTATGTTGCTAGGGATTTTAGTAGATAACACTAACCCAAAGGCAAAAAAGCCTGTAAATACCACTCCAATTACTGCATCTTCTTTGAGGCGAGTATTTTCTTTAACATAACCGATCGCCACTGTTGCACCAAAACCAAACAAGAAAGCACCAACAGCAAAGGGAATACCCAAAGCGTAAGCTACTACTACCCCTGGGACAACTGCATGGGACACTGCATCCCCCATCAGAGACCAGCCTTTGAGAGTAATGTAACAAGAAAGCACCGCACAAACTATTCCCACAAAAGCACTCACCCATAGGGCTTTGACCATAAAACCGTATTGCAATGGTGCAGTAAACCAGTCTAGTATCATTTTTTAGATAAACGCGCTACAGATTAAAAGCAGGGGAAGCAGAGGGAGCTTCGGGAGCAGGGGAAGCAAGGGGAGTCAATACTGTTCGGTTAAGAACTAAAACTAAAGAGTGGAGTGGGAAGTCAAAAGTCAAAAGTCAAAAGTCAAAAGTAATCCAAAATCCCAAATCTAAAATCGGGAATCATCAATCCTAGTTGCTTATCCGAACAGTATTGGCAGGGGGAGTAAATTAGAGGTTAATACTATTTATTACCTATTACCTATTACCTATTACCTTTTTCCTTTCCTCCTTTCCCCCTTTCCCTCTGATAGGTAACCCGCCGAAAGTCATAGCTAAATTTTCTTCTGTAAATACCTCTTCCGTTTTCCCAGAAGCCAGAATAGTCTGATTAAGCAAAATTACGCGATCGCAAAAAGTAGAAATAGAGGCTAAATCGTGGGTAGAAATCAAGATAGTGTGTCCTGCATCCCTTAGTTGCAATAGTAGATCGATAATAGCTTTTTCTGTTTTTACATCTACCCCTGTAAAAGGTTCATCTAGCAGCATTATCTTAGCTTCTTGTGCCAAGGCTCTAGCAAGAAATGCTCGTTTCTTCTGTCCTCCAGAAAGTTCTCCAATTTGGCGATTGCAAAAATCCATCATTCCCACCCGTGCTAAACTTTCTCTTACCAAACGACGGTCTTTAGGGGAAGGAATTCGCAACAAATTCATATAGCCGTAGCGTCCCATCATCACAACATCCCACACACTTACAGGGAAGTTCCAATCTACTTCATCTGCTTGAGGGACATAGGCGACTAATTGTCGTTTTTGGGCTTGTTGAATTGGCAAGCCATCAATGCTTACTCGCCCCTGATTAGGTTCTAAAAACCCCATAATTGACTTAAACAGGGTCGATTTCCCCCCACCATTAGGGCCAACTAAACCAGTAATCGTCCCTGGCTGTACCTGGCAACTAGCATCATAAAGAGCTAGGCGAGCATTGTTATAAGTGACACTAATATTGTCAACGGTGATTCCTAAAGTCTGAGTCATAATTTAATCTTGTTAATCTTGGGTAAAGTAAGTGGTTAAACACTAAGGCTTGCTCACAGCAGTGCCAGCCAATAGACCATTGGTAATAGTACGGGCATCATATTCTAGTAAGTCGAGAAAAGTAGGCACAGGACCATCTTCAGTAGAAAGAGAATCGACATAGAGATTCCCACCAAAACGTGCGCCAGTAGCTTTGGCAACTTCTTTTTGACCCTCACTACTCACAGTGCTTTCACAAAACACCGTAGGTACAGAATTGGCTTTGACTGCTTCAATCACTCCTTGAATCTGTTTGGGAGTAGATTGGGATTCTGCGTTAATGGGCCACATATAAATTTCTTGGAGTCCGTAATCACGGGCTAAGTAAGAAAACGCTCCTTCACAACTTACTAAATAACGCTGTTGAGGGGATAGACGGCTTAAATCTGTTTGCAGTGCTTTGTCAATGGCTTTTAGCTTTTCGCTATAGGCTTCTGCGTTGGCGTTATAGGTATCTGCATTGGCTGGATCGAGTTCCACAAATGCCTGACGAATATTCTCCACATAGACTAAAGCATTTTGGGGAGACATCCAAGCATGGGGATTAGGCTTGTTTTGATAAGGACCTTCTGCAATGGGCATCGGCTCAATCCCTTCTGTTAGAAGTACTGAGGACACATCACCTAAATTGTTATAAAACGGCTCAAACCATCTTTCTAGGTTCATTCCGTTGTAGAGTATTAGGTCAGCATCCTGGGCTTTTGTTAGGTCGCTAGGAGTCGGCTCATAACCATGAATTTCCGCTCCGATACGGGTAATCGACTCTACCACCAGCTTATCCCCTGCAACATTACGAGCCATGTCCGCCAAGATAGTGAAAGTGGTAACTACTTTCTTTTTACTCTGAGTATTTGTTCCATTAACATCCGTAGCAACTTCCTTACTATTAGAGTCAGTGGGCGCAGAGGTGACATTACTACCAGAGTTGCAACCACTCAGCCATAGTGCCAAAACCATTCCAACAGCTAGGGCGCAGTGCCTTGGCTTCACTGAAACCTTATCCATTTTCTGTAGTAAAGATGATGTCATAAAGAACTAACTTACTAAAGCAATTAATCTAATCTGGTCTTTTTCATAATTATCTCATATTTCATATTCTTTTCACAATTTTTGCCAAATAAGGATTCTTAATATTTCTTAAACTTTCCCGAAGGATTTTGATTGAAGAGCCTAAGTATTTGCAATTATTCGGATTTGATATCAACCTCCAAAAGCGTCAAGTAGCAAACTCTTTCATTGAACTCGCGAACATTTATCAGTTGTTTAGCATTAACGGGTTTGAAGTAGAGGGATGGTTCGGTTTCTGAACTACTTCCAATCGACTTATTGAGGAAGACATCTTTGCCACTACTATAGCCCTACAAATTTAGGTTAGGACAAATCAAATTCTGTAAGGGCTTTTCGCGAAAAGCCCCTACTTTAAATCCTATGTCCTAACCTTC
>JASJEK010000244.1 GCA_030064915.1 Xenococcaceae cyanobacterium MO_234.B1 | reverse complement strand
TCCACTCACTAACACCAAAACAACTGTAAGAAATCGCAACTAACCAATGAACTAAAGGGGGTTTATTCCAATAGGGAACATCTCCAATATCTTGGGGATACAACCAAGTATAATTATCAGGATTACGGTAAATTTCACGGGAGACATTGGCAACAATTCCTTCATCCCAGTCTCTTAAAGGAACATCCCCCAGATTAAAAGTATAAAGAACAAAGGCTGCGAAACCAAAAAAACACAGCCACAGGAAATCGCGCCCTTGTTTCATAATCTAATTCCTACCTTGCTACGCTGAAGGTAGGGACTTCTCGCTCACAATTGTTAAAATTCACTATCACTGGGGTATCCTCCTACTGCATTAGGATTCACATCTCGTTTCGATCCTAACAAGTCCAGGCGATCGACTTTAATAACTGGTTTAGAACGTTCTTTTCCTGTGTTTCGGTCTGTCCAAGTCTCTATTTTTAAAGAACCTTGAACCCCAATTAAACTACCTTTGCGAACGTAATTACCTGCTATTTCTGCGGTTTTACCCCATATTTCCAGGTTAAACCAATCTGGTTGATCGCTATTGCGAGTGGGACGATTTACCGCCAAGGTTAGTTTACAAAGTACTCTTCCCGAATCAAAATATTTTATATCGGGATTAGCACCAGCGTGCCCTACTAAATTAACTACATTAAGATTCATCAACAGTAAAATAGTACCTAGGTATTAATTTAATATAGTTTAGCAAAGAGTAAGCTATATGTAGTAATAATGATGAATTAATTAATTTTAAAAACTTTTGACTTTTGACTTTTCAATAGCTAGACAACCACAAAATTCGCTACAATATAAGTACCACTGGGGGCCGTAACGGTTTCGACAGGTTGGTGAAAGCTAATTTGTGATTCAGGTCGAGAGATTGAGTTCCACTCTCGTAAATCCAGACTCAATTAAATATAGATGCTGAAAACAACATCGTATCATTCAAGCGTGAGGTTGCATGTGTAGCCTAAGTCCAAACTGAGACTTGCTTGCTCTTAGTTTGACTCCGTTAAGGACTAAGAGGAAACCCCAACGGATGCACTCTGAGGTTGTTTCTAGTCGACCGAAGAGTAAAGACTTTACTAGAAAATCCCACCATCAGGGATAAGTGATGGTTCCTGTTCTGAGGATAAGAAGAACTAAACCTGTGAATGAGCAAAAAGTCAATACCCAGTCTGGACAGCAGTTCGACTCTGCTCGGCTCCACTATACAAAGATAAGTACCATTAGATTAAGCTAAGTTAACGTGAGTTCGACGAAGCTAAAAACTAAGAAATTTCTTGATTCTCTCGTTGAAAAAACCATAATTATACGCGGAGTCGAACTCCTAACTCACGTTAAGTTAGAGTTCTTTTCCACAGAAAACTCGACTTTCCCACATATTATCCCTAGTTTTCCACAGATTCTAAAGCTACAGTTAAGAAAATAGAAAGTCTACCTTAATGTTTTATCCTGTTTCGATGATATTAAGTGATTACGTTCTTGAGCAAAGCTACTATCTGGGGAGGAGCAGGATACTTTTTACCTGTAACAGGGGGAACAATACAGACACCTGTTTTTTGCTATTAATAATAATTAATAATAAATGCAAGATAAATGGGTCTAAGCTTACAAACAAAGATTTAGGGGAATCAAGTGAGACAATAAATATTCTGCAATAAATCTACATATAGAGAGGAGAACTAAATAAATGCTAGAAGCCTATCGCAAACACAAAGCGGAAAGAGAAGCCCTAGGAATACCCCCATTACCCCTAACCGCAGAACAAACATCTCAACTCTGCGAAATGCTAAAAAATCCTCCCGCAGCAGAGAAAGAAGAATTACTCGCACTATTACGAGATAGAGTACCACCAGGAGTTGATGATGCAGCCTATGTCAAAGCGGGTTTCCTGACTGCTATTGCTAAAAAAGAAATTGACTGTCCTCTAATTTCCCCCCAAGGTGCAGTAGATTTACTCGGTACAATGGTAGGGGGTTATAACGTTCAATCTCTAGTAGAGTTACTCAAATCCGATGATCCTGGTATTGCAGCAGAAGCAGCCAGCGCGTTAAGTAAAACCCTGTTAGTATTTGACGCTTTTAATGATGTTTTAGAACTATCCGATACTAACCCCTACGCCAAACAAGTAATTGACTCTTGGGCAAATGGGGAATGGTTTATTTCTCGTCCTAAAGTAGCAAAAAGTATTACTGTTACTGTGTTTAAAGTACCAGGGGAAACCAACACCGATGATCTATCCCCTGCGCCCCATGCTACCACGCGCCCTGATATTCCCCTCCATGCTTTGGTAATGTTAGAGGCAAAAATGCCCGATGGCTTAGAAACTATTGCCAAACTGAAAGAAAAAGGACACCCTGTAGCTTATGTTGGGGATGTAGTTGGTACGGGTTCATCTCGGAAATCTGCAATTAACTCCCTATTGTGGCATTTAGGAATGGAAATTCCCTTTATTCCCAATAAAAAAGCTGGTGGTTATATCTTAGGTGCAAAAATTGCCCCTATATTCTTTAACACTGGGGAAGACTCTGGCGCATTACCCATTGAGTGTGATGTTTCTGCAATGAATACGGGAGATGTAATTACTATTTATCCCTATAAAGGAGAAATCACTAACGAAAACGGGGATGTAATCACAACTTTCACCCTCAAACCCGAAACGATTTTAGATGAAGTTCGCGCAGGAGGCAGAATTCCTTTACTAATTGGTAGAGCGTTAACTGATAAAACCAGATCCGCATTAGGCTTAGAACACTCTACCCTATTTGTGCGCCCCTCTATGCCAGAGGATACAGGGAAAGGCTTCACTCTGGCACAGAAAATGGTAGGAAAAGCTTGCGGTTTACCTGGTGTTCGCCCTGGAACTTCTTGCGAATCTATTATGACTACTGTTGGTTCTCAGGATACCACAGGTCCCATGACTCGCGATGAGTTAAAAGAATTAGCTTGTCTTGGGTTCAATGCAGATTTAGTTCTGCAAACCTTCTGTCACACCGCAGCCTATCCCAAACCAGTAGATATCAAAACCCATAAAGAATTACCCGATTTCTTCTCTACCCGTGGTGGGGTAGCATTGCGCCCTGGTGATGGTATTATTCACTCCTGGTTAAACAGAATGTTATTACCCGATACAGTTGGTACTGGTGGCGACTCCCATACCCGGTTCCCCCTTGGTATTTCTTTCCCCGCAGGTTCTGGTTTAGTAGCCTTTGCAGCAGCTTTAGGGGTGATGCCTTTAGATATGCCCGAATCTGTTTTAGTGCGTTTCACTGGAGAATTACAACCAGGAGTAACTTTAAGAGATATTGTCAACGCTATTCCTTGGGTAGCTATCCAAGAAGGTAAACTCACTGTTGCCAAAGAAAACAAGAAAAATGTTTTCAATGGGCGCATCATGGAAATGGAAGGTTTACCCGACTTAAAGGTAGAACAAGCCTTTGAACTTACCGATGCTACTGCCGAACGTTCTTGTTCTGGAAGTACCATTAAACTCAGCGAGTCAACTGTAGCGGAATATTTGCGTTCTAATATTGCCCTGTTAAAAAACATGGTAGCGCGGGGTTATAAAGATGCCCGTACCCTGATGCGTCGCGTCGCCAAAATGGAACAGTGGTTAGCTAACCCTCAATTAATGTCTGCGGATAAAGATGCAGAATATGCAGACATCATCGAAGTTAACCTTAATGAAATCAAAGAACCAATTGTCGCTGCACCTAATGACCCCGATAATGTCAAATTAATGTCAGAATGTGCAGGGGATAAAGTAGATGAAGTCTTTATCGGTTCTTGCATGACTAATATAGGTCATTACCGCGCTGCTGCTAAAATCTTAGAAGGTGCAGGAGTAGTTAAAGTGCGGTTATGGATATGCCCTCCTACTCGCATGGATGAGAAACAACTGCGAGAAGAAGGAGTTTATGGTATCTTTGCTGCTGCTGGGGCACGTACTGAAATGCCTGGCTGTTCTCTCTGTATGGGGAATCAAGCCCGCGTGGAAGAGGGTGCAACTGTCTTTTCTACTTCTACCCGTAACTTCAACAACCGCATGGGTAAAGGTGCAAGAGTTTATCTTGGTTCGGCGGAATTAGCTGCTGTGTGTGCGTTGTTAGGTAAGATTCCCACTGTGGAAGAATACATGGCAATTGTGAAAGAGAAAGTTGATCCTTTTGCAGGAGAATTATATCGCTATCTCAACTTCGATCAAATTGCTGGTTTTGAGGATGAAGGTAGGGTAATTCCTCTAGAAGAAATGCCGAAGATTGAAGACATTTTGAATATTGCCTAATAAAACCTATATTTGACAAGGGTTTCATAAAATCCTTAAAGCTAAGTATTTAATTTTTACTTAGCTTTTACTTATTTGAAACTCAGTAATTGACTTTTAATTTACTTAGTTCAATCAATTATTAGCCAGTTAGTTCATAATTACTATTTACTTGGAGCTAGAAGTAGTTTTATTCCAAAAGCTTCTCAAAACATTTGATTTCGCATCAATGGCGAGAAATAAAAAACAAAATAATGTCCGTATAAATATTTTGCTACAGATAGGAGTTATCTGGTGAGAAGTTACCTAAAGTAGATATACTTCGCACGGCTATAATCTGCGCTTTCTCAAAGGACTGTCTTTCCAAGCTGGCTACTTTTGAGGACAGACAAGTCAAAAGGAGAGTTAGTTAGCGGACAATGTCCGCTAACTAACTCTCCTTTTTTAGCTTTCAGAGATTATTCTCATGAGCGTTGCTTCGCACTCGCGAGCGCGAGACCGCTAACAAGAGTGAACAAAAAGTTCTGATAATTCCGACAAGGGAATTTAGAAGCCTTTTTTGAGCTAACACCAACTCGACTTCAGACTTTCAGAATTTGAGACTTCTCAAAAGTTTGAAATCTTAAGGTCAGCAAGGAATCGAGTTCCTTCTTATGCTTCAGATGAGCCTCATCTAGACAACCAGATATCGCTGCCGAAAATTGAGCAAATTCTTCATAATACTTGGCATATAAACATTTCTTTTTGACGAACTTCCAGAGCCTCTCAATCAAATTTAAGTTAGGAGAATAGGGAGGCAGATAGAGTAATTCTATCCCCAAAGAATCTGCGTTCTTCCTGCACGACTTTACATTTCTGATAGCGGGCATTATCTAAAACTAAGGTGATGGGAATTGTCAAGCCGGGCGTTGGCAAGTTTTTGCAGCAGAGCACAGACTTGAGTTCCTGTAATATAAGTATCATTAGTCACGGTGATAACTTCATGAGTGATGGCATTTAACGCTCCTAAGACTTTTTACCGTTTCCGACCCGAAGGCACCTTAATAAAAATTCGCTTCATATCACCACAGCCAACCCAGAAAAGCTCCCATGACGCGCGTGTGCGGCATCCACAAAGAAGACCGCTCTTCTTTCCTTGCTTAGCCTCTTCTAGTCTCGGCTCTAGCTGGTTCTTTTTATAGTCTTCTTGTACATCGGGATCCGCTTTGGCCGGGAGACATCCTACCTTTAAACAGCGCATCCCCATTGCCTTTAAAAACTTCCGCACTTGGGTTGGGCTCCGTTTAATTCCTGTCAACTCCTCAATCTTGTTGACGGCTTCATTGATGGTGGGGTGTGGTCATAAGTAGTTGGATGCAGTTGATGGAAAGCAGGGGGAGAAGAGTAGCAGGGGGAGCAGGGGAAGAAGGAGAGAGAGATAGGGAAGTACGAAAGATTTGTAGATAAACTCTCCCTCTGCCTCCGGGAGCTTCCTCTGCCTCCCCTGCTCACAGTGACCAACAGGTTTTGACCACACCCTTGATGGTGGCTGGAGGATTCTTTTCAAAATAAGATTTGAGGGTCGTCTTATGTGCTTCTAACTTACTTTTAGGGCGATAAAAGTTGATGGACTTAACCTTTTCTATTCCTCCTTTTTGGTACTCTTTGAGATAACTTCGCAAGGTATTCCCAGAGATTCCGGCTAATTGACAAATTGAGGTATGAGGTAATTTTTGGCAAATGATGCCAGAGGGCTTCCATCTTTTTCTGGACTCTCGGATGGGGATGATGAAATCGCTCACCCTGAGAGGTCCTCTTGCTCCTCGGCAGTAAATTCAAGATGGATCATGCCTTAGTCTTAGCCTTGCTCCTTATTTTGACTCTTGGCTAGATTATTACCCTTGGAACAAAAACGCAAGTTTTAACCGTGCGAAGTTAGTTAGCGGATATTGTCCGCTAACTAACAAGGGTGGAGAGGGCGCGAGGGAGCGCCCTCTCCACCCTTAATTCCTTCTTCTGACTTGTCCTCAAAAGTAGCTAGCTTGGGAAAACAGTCCTTTGAGAAAGCGCAGATTATAGCCGTGCGAAGTATAAATGAATTTGATCTAATTCTTGCACCGTCTTGAAGCAATAGCTGATTAGCAGAAATATTTATATTTGCACCTTCTCCAGTCCCAAAAGTTTCCGAGCGAATATTACTACGAATATTAGCTACTCGACCCTTAAGAGATAGAGATTCAGAAGCGTTAATATTAATTGAACCACCAGCCAAAACTATTCCATTGGGATTCATCAGAAATAAATTAGCCCCTCCTGATGTCTTCAATAATCCTTCGATTAGAGAAATTTCACTACCAGTAATACGAGCAAAGATATTTTCTATATCCAAGGCATTCTCAAAAATAGCTTCCATCCCTTCTTTGATTGAAAACTCCTCAAAACTATGAAAGAGGTTGTTTCCAACTCTTTCTCCACCAGTTATTTTGTCCATATTGCCTAATTTTTCGACGACTGATGGTAGTGTACCATCTGGAATGACCTGGGCTTGAGCGATTCCAGTATTTATGGTGGCAAAGAATAGTAAGGAGAAGATAGTGCGAAAACTTGGGCAAAGTTGCATTGTTTTTGACGGAAACTACTTGAAAAGAAATATATTCAGTTATTTGGGAAAATTGTATCATGCTTTAGGTCTTTTCTGAGAAAGAATATACCAGCCTTCATCGGTTATCTTCGGGGGACAACAGTTATCTGTGGAGTTATAAGGCTGGTATATTCTTTCCTAGAAATCACCTTAAGAAAGAAGGAAAGCGATCGCGCTGTTGCAGTTTTGATGAATTTTGTCCTTTGAAAAACCCAGTTACTTATAGTGTCGTAAAAAATATTCGATATCCAAGTTTACCTGCTGAATGTAGGCTTCATGAGCCTAATTTTACTTAAAATTTGTATACTGAACCAGGAAAAGTAAGTTTACATAACCCTTGGAGATGGTCAATGGCAGCTCAATTTAAGCACATCATGCTCATGGTTAAGGATATTCCAGCCACGGTAAAATTTTACAGTGAGGGATTGGGACTCAAGGTAATCAAGTCCAGTCCAGGATGGGCTGAGTTAGATGCCGATGGGACGACGATTGCACTCCATGCTGCCTCAGAGGATGGTCAGTCAGGAAGTTCCCCCATCTTAAGTTTTCATGTCGATGATGTTTATGGAACCATTGCCACTCTCGAAGAAATGGGTGCAACCTTAGAAGGAAGTGTCAGGGAACCCTCTTTCGGGAAGGTGGCAGCAATGCGTACCCCAGATGGAAGCATCATCAGCTTACTGCAACCGGCTAGGGTTGAAACCCCATCCCATTGATATTTAATCCAGGCCATTAACCATTACAGGATTTATGGGGTCATCTTGATTTTGGATTTTAAATTTTGGATTTTGGATTGTCTCCTCCTTAAAAGAAGGAGCTTGCTGATTGTTGATTTTGGATTGCGCGATTGCGCGATTGTATGATTTGAGGATTTTGGATTTTCCCCTGAATGATGCGTCAGGGGCTTGTGTTCGTCTATAATCGAAAATCTTCAACACCGTGGTTGGATATGCTGGGG
>JASJEK010000243.1 GCA_030064915.1 Xenococcaceae cyanobacterium MO_234.B1 | reverse complement strand
AAGTTAACCACACGACCGCTAGCGTCAGTGAGACGACCATCATCTAGGAGTTGCAAGAAGAGATTGAAAACATCTGGATGAGCTTTTTCGATTTCATCAAAGAGAATTACGGCGTAGGGTTTGCGTCTTACTGCTTCAGTTAATTGTCCTCCTTCGTCATAACCGACAAACCCAGGAGGTGAGCCAATTAATTTGGATACGGTGTGAGATTCCATAAATTCGGACATATCCAAGCGAATCATGGCAGCTTCATCACCAAACATATAGTTAGCTAAGGCTTTAGCTAATTCGGTTTTCCCTACCCCTGTAGGCCCAGAAAAGATGAAACTAGCAATGGGACGATTGGGATCACCGATACCAGAACGGGAGCGACGTAAGGCTTTGGAGACTGCTTTAACTGCTTCGGTTTGTCCGATAACTCTTTCGTGAAGATGGGCTTCTAAATTGAGTAGAGTTTCTGATTCTACTTGATCCATTTGATTGACTGGTACTCCTGTCCAAGCGGATACTACTTCCGCTATTTCTGTTGCATCTACTACGGGAGTTAGGGATTGAGGATTGATGGGTAATACTTCCGAGTCTGCTAATCCCTGATTGAGAGAATGGCGCAAATGGACTCTGGAACCTGCTTCATCAATCAGATCAATGGCTTTATCAGGCAAGAAGCGATCGCTGATATAGCGGTGGGATAGTTCTACTGCTGCGGTAAGAGCCTTATTACTATATTTGACTTTGTGAAATTCTTCATAGGTTTTCTGTAATCCCTGAAGGATTTTTTTGGCATCTGCCACAGAAGGTTCTCCTACAGAGATTTTTTGGAAGCGTCTTTCTAAGGCTGCATCTTGTTCGATGTATTGACGATATTCATCGAGGGTAGTGCTACCAAGACATTGTAATTCCCCTCTAGCTAAAGCAGGTTTGAGCAAGTTGGCAGCATCCATGGCACCACCCATTGCACCTGCACCCATCAGGTTATGAATTTCATCGATGAACAGGATAATATTGCCAGCCTGTTTCACTTCTTCCACAATAGTTTTAAGGCGTTCTTCAAATTCGCCACGGAATTTTGTCCCAGAGAGTAATAGTCCCATATCAAGACTGACTACTTCTTTGCCTTCTAGGATTTCTGGTGCGTCTCCTGTTACAATTCTCTGAGCTAATCCTTCGGCGATCGCAGTTTTTCCGACTCCTGGTTCTCCTACCAATACAGGGTTATTCTTGGTGCGACGACCTAAAATTTGAATCGCTCTAGCAATTTCAGTTTCTCTTCCCACTACAGGATCGAGTTTTCCTTCTTTAGCTAACTGAGTGAGATTGGTACTAAACTCCTCTAACTTGGGTTTTGCCGAAGAATCATCTCTTGACCCAAAAGGATTAAATCTTTTTTTCTCTCCTGCTGCTACAACTTCTTTTTCTCCGAGGCGCTTAATAATTTCCGTTCGCAGTTGATTAAGATTCAGACCTTGTTCTACTAATACTTTAGCTGCTACTGTATCAGTTTTTTGTGCGATCGCTAATAAAATATGCTCGGGACTGATATAGTTAACACTGAGTTGACGCGCTTCCACAAAAGCTTGTTCAAAAATACTTTTAACTTTAGGTGTAAAGGGAATATTGGCAGGACTAAACCCTGCACCCTTACCAATTTTTTCCTGGATTAATTGGCGAGTTTGACTGGTTTTAATTCCTTGAGCTTCTAATACCTGTGACGCAGTGGATGACCCCTCCTCCATTACCCCTAACAATAGGTGTTCACTTCCTACTAAATTATGTCCTGTGCGTCTGGCTTCTTCTTGAGCCAGGATCAAGGTTTTAATAGCTTTTTCGTTAAAGTATTCAAACATAAGTGTTGGATTAATCTTATTAACATTTCTTTATCTTGTGACTCTAATGTATCTTGTTTAATACTTTTCCGAAGTGATAAAAACCGTAATTTAGAGGTGTTGATCTAAACTCTCCCAAAAAATAAGTAATAGGTAAGCTAGCAACACAGTTTGATGCTCATAGATGAAACCTACTGGGTTCAAACTGGAGACGGTGTAAAACCAAAACAAGATAAAATTTAGTTTTAGTAGTTACCTTGTTCTCTACTACCTGTTTGCTGTTGCCTATTCCCTACTACTTGCTTTAAAAATGAGAATTACGTTAAATTTAATTAAGTTAAAGCTAACTTGCCATGATAAATATTGACAAAAATTAGAATAAATGCAAGAGCTTCCAACTTGAAAGCAGATAGCTCAAGGGAAAAGTGAATAAGTAAAAAAGCTCATAAACAGTTAAACAGTTTTAACCATACTCAATTTCAACAATACCTAGCTTATGAAAAATTTTTCGTGGAGAACCCTATTACTCTGGACATTGCCCATTTTGGTGGTGGGATTTTTCCTGTTTCAAGGAACTTTCTCCCCTACTACGGGAAACTTAGGCAATAATACTGCTAGTACTCGCATGACCTACGGTCGTTTCTTGGACTACCTGAATTCAGGAAAAGTTGCCAGCGTCGAATTATATGAAAATGGCAGAACGGCAATTGTCCAAGCAATGGACCCTCAAATAGATGAACGCTTACAAAAACTAAGAGTTGATCTTCCTGCTAACTCACCAGAATTAATTGCCAAACTCAGAGAAGCAGATATCCAATTTGATTACCATCCCGCTACTAACGATGGTGCATTGTGGGGATTCGTAGGAAACTTAATTTTCCCCATTATTTTAATTGCTGCGTTATTTTTCTTGTTCCGTCGCTCCAATAATATGCCTGGAGGCCCTGGTCAAGCAATGAATTTCGGGAAATCTCGCGCTCGTTTCCAGATGGAAGCCCAAACTGGGGTGATGTTCGATGATGTAGCAGGTATCGACGAAGCAACAGAAGAATTACAAGAAGTTGTAACTTTCCTCAAACAGCCTGAACGCTTTACTGCTGTAGGTGCCAAAATTCCTAAAGGTGTTCTCTTAATCGGCCCTCCTGGAACTGGTAAAACTTTACTAGCAAAAGCGATCGCAGGGGAAGCTGGTGTACCTTTCTTTAGTATCTCTGGTTCAGAGTTTGTAGAGATGTTCGTGGGTGTGGGTGCTTCTCGGGTCCGTGACCTCTTTAAGAAAGCTAAAGAAAATGCTCCCTGTTTAATCTTTATTGATGAGATTGACGCTGTAGGTCGTCAACGGGGTGCTGGTATCGGTGGTGGTAACGATGAGAGAGAACAAACTCTTAACCAGTTACTTACCGAGATGGATGGTTTTGAAGGCAACACTGGCATTATTATCATTGCTGCGACTAACCGTCCTGATGTCCTGGACTCGGCTTTAATGCGTCCTGGTCGTTTTGACCGTCAGGTAATGGTTGACAACCCCGATATTAAAGGTCGTTTAGAAATCTTAGAAGTTCACGCCCGCAACAAAAAAATTGCGCCCCAAGTTTCTTTAGAAGCGATCGCTCGTCGGACTCCTGGTTTCTCTGGTGCAGATTTAGCTAACTTACTCAACGAAGCTGCAATTCTCACTGCCAGAAGACGTAAAGAAGCTATTACCATGCCGGAAATTGACGACGCGGTAGATCGGGTAGTTGCTGGGATGGAAGGTACTCCCCTAGTAGATGGAAAGAGTAAGCGTTTGATTGCTTATCACGAAGTCGGTCACGCGATCGTTGGGACTCTCATCAAAGACCATGACCCTGTACAGAAAGTAACCTTAATTCCTCGTGGACAAGCTCAAGGTTTAACTTGGTTTACTCCTAATGAAGAACAAGGGTTGATTTCTCGCTCTCAGTTAATGGCTCGTATTGCTGGTGCAATGGGTGGTCGCGCAGCAGAAGAAGAAATCTTTGGTTATGACGAAGTAACAACTGGTGCTGGTGGTGACTTACAACAAGTTACAGAAATGGCTCGTCAGATGGTTACTCGCTTCGGAATGAGTGATCTTGGTCCTCTATCCCTTGAGGGACAGGGTGGAGAAGTATTCCTCGGTGGCGGTTTAATGTCCCGTGCAGAGTATTCTGAAGAAGTTGCTTCTCGCATTGACGACCAAGTACGTCAAATTATCGAACACTCTCATAATCTAGCGCGAAAAATTATCCGCGATAACCGAGAAGTAATCGATCGCTTAGTAGATTTACTCATTGAGAAAGAAACTATTGATGGGGAAGAATTCCGTCAAATAGTTGCAGAATACACAGAAGTTCCTGAAAAAGAACAGTTTGTGCCTCAACTGTAAGACTACCGTTGATTAATATTTGATTAATATTTGATTAATATTTGAGCTTTAGGGTTTGGCATTGCCAGACCCTTATTTATTATGTTTATTTATTATCTTCCCAACGGTCTAGGATATCTTTAAATAATGCTTCCTCAATCCAGGTTTTAGCTACTACAGTTAAGGGAAGTGCCAAGAGTAAACCCAAAATACCAAAGGTTCTGGCAAAAAAGATCTGAGCCGTAAGAGTAACAGCAGGAAGCAGAGAAACCTGTCTTGCCATTACTATAGGAGAAAGCCAATAGGTTTCAACATTTTGAATAAAAATATACCAAATTATGACAGCTAATATTTTCCACGGTGCTTCTAGTACTGCAATGGATAAAGGAAAAATTACGCTAGTAACAGGTCCAATATTCGGGATAAAATTTAGGATGCCAGCTAATAGAGCATGAACTAACACTAAGCGGATTTGTAAAACGGCTAAACCCAAGCCACTAGAAATGCCGATAAATAGACAATTAATGAGAATTCCTTTTAACCAATTGCCTAATGCTTCTTCTGATTGAGATAAAATTGCATCTGCTCGTCGGCGGTAAAAAGACGGAAATAAACTCAAGAAAGCTTTACGGTATCTTTGAGGACTAGCCAAAATCATTATGGTTAAAGCAATTACTAATAACAATTGCAGTAACACTATGAGAGAATCAGAAAAGACCCCGACAAAACTGCCAATTAATTCTTGTAGCGGTGGTAATTGACTTAATAAGTCTTTACGATTAGGTAATTTAGGAATATAGTCTGGTAACTTGGCTTGTAGTAGTTCTAGTTCTAAGTCAATTTTCACCCAAACCCTTGGTAATACTTCGATTAGTTTTTGGAGCTGCTCACTAAAGGGTGGAACAATTAACCAAATAAACAGAATTAAAAAGACTAGAATTGAGCTTATAGCACAAATTAAAGCTATATTACGGTGTAATCCCCTCTTTTGTAGCCACTTTACCAAACGATTTAGAGCAGTAGCTAATACTACCGCAGTAAAGACTAGCAGGAGCAAATTACGAATTTGCCAGAGAATAAATAGAGCAATAATTAAACAGATAAAACCAAACCACTGACCAATATTCATTGTCGATTAAATAATTGCCAATTCCCTTGATAACCTTGATAACTTCCTAGGAAAAAAGTCACTGATTTAAGCTATTTCAATTTTAGAACTAGAAATGTTTTTAAAAATATATAATTTTATTTCTCGCAAAGACGCAAAGACGCAAAGTAGTCCTTAAGTGGCAAAAATATTAAGAAGTATAGAGAAGAATTGTATATAGGAAAATTATTGTAAATATTGTTTATTCTTCGGACGACTTAAAATTATCATCTTGACATAAGAGGATTCGTTGCGTGAGGTTAAAATGAGGATTATAAATTTTGCTAGAGTTAGGCAAATTTTACAACAGGTAGCTATTTACTGCATTGCAATCACTCTTTTTAGTTTGTTATGGCTACCAACAGCTTCAGCTAACCCAGAACTAACAGAAGTTAAAGTTAGTTTGGGGAATAGTGCAGGAGAATTAAAGTTTTTTCCGAGTAATTTAGAATTTGAAACAGGAAAACAATATAAGCTACTTCTGGATAATCCTAGTCCAACGAAGCACTATTTTACTGCCAAAGATTTTGCTGATGCTAGCTGGACAAAAAAAGTACAAGCAGGAAAGGTAGAAGTTAAAGGCGCAATTCACGAATTAGAATTAAAGCCAGAAGGAGTAGCAGAATGGGTACTAACTCCGATGAAACCAGGACAATATGAGTTACATTGTTCGATTAAGGGACATAAAGAAGCAGGAATGGTAGGAGAAATAATAGTTAAGTAATGGTTACTAAAAACCTAGTCAAATATAACATTTAACGTGAGGCGCGGAATTCGGAGTTCGGAGTTCGGAGTTTTTTAAAGTAGTAAGTAGCGAGTAGCAAGTTTTTCAATCAACAATCAATAATCAACAATCAACAATCAACAAACTACAATAAATTCCTTGCTTTGAGGTTTAAATATTTATCTACTAATTCTTCGCTAATCTTATCGCATGGTGCATCTAAAACTAAGACTCCTTTTTGCTTTAAACCAGCAAAGGCGACTTGTCTTTGAGATAGTAAATCAAGAGCGACAGCACGAGAATAGGTATCTTTGATATTATCTGTTACAGTGTGAGCAATAGTATCAACTTTGGGATCGCGCAGAGTCACACAAAAAGGAAGATAACGGGGAGTTAATTTAATCATTGCACCTAATAATTCTGTGGAAGCAGTAACATCTACAATATCGGTAATTACAACTACTAAAGCACGACGGGTTTGCTGAGTTACTACTTTTGTCACTGCACCAAGGTAATCTGGTTCTAGTAATACTGGTTGTAATGGAGTTAAACTTTCGATTAGTTTTGAGAGATGAGATTGTCCTCTTTCTGGTGGTATCCAAGTAATAATATCCCGATCAAAAACTACGACTCCTACTTTATCCCCTCGACTTAACCCAGCTAAAGCTAGAGACAAAGTTGCATTTATTCCCCAGTCAAACCGCTTTAAACCTTGTACTTGGGCAGTCATTAGCCGTCCGCGATCGAGTAAGATAAAGAGAGTCTGTTCTTTTTCTGGTTCTAAGACTTTAATAAGAGGGCGGTTTTTACGGGCTGTGGCTTTCCAGTCAATAAGACGAATGTCATCCCCCTGACTATATTTTTGTAACTCAGCAAATTCTGTACCATTCCCAATTCTTCTGGCACGACGCATCATACCACTATTTTCCAGAGTAAGACGAATAGTCAGCGATCGCAATCCCATTAAATCAGGATATACTGCTACTGGTTGTTTGGCTGCAACTTTCCAGTCACTCCAAGCTAAACCCCAATTTCCTAGTTGACGTATGTGGATATCTCCCCAGGTGTATTTACCACGACTGGTGGGATGAATAGTATAGGTTAGGGTTTCTGTGGTGTTACCAGGTAAAACTGCTTGTAGAGTATCAGTAGAAACAGGAAACTGTTGGGGATAATTATCTTTTACTTGAATAGTTGCTGGTTGTTGAGTAGTGACTTCTAGACTGACAAGATTATCTTTTCCTACAGATAACCTTGCTAAAGGTTTGCGAGTAATCTTTACTTTGTTGTTTCTGACTCCAATACTATCCCAGATAGGGAGAGTGAGAATAATTAAGTCATAGATGATAGTGGCGACAATACTAACTTGATTGTTAATAAAAATTCCTAAGATAACTGTTAAAGGTAAGCCTAGTAATAACAAAAAGTAAAATCGAAGTGTTGGCAACATAATTAATTATTAATTAAATAACTCCTCAAAGTTTGTCATTAAAATTGGTATGAATATTTGATGTTTCTAATAATCTATGTATTAAACTTTGGAGATTTTGGTGATGCACCTATTTTTTCTCCTTTTGGAGATTTTAGTGGACGCACCTCTCTTTGGGGACTTTGGTAATTTGTGGTAAGTAGCTGTGCAAAATTAATTTAATATTTCTATTTAACTCCAGTTCCCCGATAAATCACAGCAGTCACAGCACCATAAGGACTATTTTTCACCTTATGAAAATCATCTAATCCTGCTAGTAATGATTCACGCTCTTTCTTAACATACTCTGCTATTTGGGGAATAGTTGGAGCTAACCAATAACT
>JASJEK010000242.1 GCA_030064915.1 Xenococcaceae cyanobacterium MO_234.B1 | reverse complement strand
ATCAGACGGTTAGTGTCAAAATAGACTTGCCAATAATGATCGTTATTACAATAAGGTCTGACAGCTAAAACTGGTCCAGCAAAGTTAAATTCTAAAATCTCAACATCTGGTGCAGGATTGTTTAAAACATTGGGAATGGCACTGACTTTGGTTTTTAAAAGATTAATTGCTTCACGATGATCAACAGCACTATTTAACAATAAAGTCTCCCACCTGGAAAGCACGAAAAAGAACTATTGATGGAATAAATAATCTGCAATCGCCTAATAATAGATTTCAATGCAAATTGCACTACATATTAGTTAATCTAGAAAGGCTGAGAATATCCCCATGTTAGATTTATCTCTATGGATTTACTGCGATCGCTTCCTATTGGACTATATTTAGAACAACCTGTCACTTGGCTACATAGGATTGATCCGAGGGTAAAGCTAGCTTGGTTAATGACTTTTTTAGTAGCACCTTTATTAGCTAATCCCTATTGGCGTTTGAGTTTATTAGGGTTGCTGGTGATTTTAACTATTTCTGCTGCTATTCCTCTGAGAGTTTGGCGACAACAAATGGGATGGTTGCTTATTTTATCAGTACTTGTGTTCTTAATTAGTGCGATCGCACCTGATGGTTTAGCGGTTAAATCTCAACCTAGATTACCTGAACTCTGTTTCAATGCCAAGCAAGAATTGATTACTCCACAACTTACACCATCAGCAGAGTTGGAGTGTAACAGTTATTTACCACAACCCACTTCTTATAAATATGTTTTGGTAGAAACCACAGCAATCAAATTTCTGCCTAAAATTACCATTACTCGTCGTTCTCTCGATGTAGCGATTCGGATTTCAACTTTAGTATTTACCCTAATCTACAGCACTAATCTTTATCTTCTCACCACTGCACCAGAAGAAATTACTGCTGGTTTAGAAGACTTAATGAGTCCTTTAAAAGCCTTAAAAATTCCTGTAACAGAAATTGCTTTAACTTTGACTCTGGCTTTGCGTTTTATTCCTTTAGTCTTAGAAGAAGTGCAAAACCTAGTACGTTCAGTGCGAACAAGAGCGATTAATTGGCAAGAATTAGGTATTCGTCGCAGCGCAAAAGTTTGGTTAATTGTAGCCGAAAAAATTCTAGAAAATCTCTTAATGCGAGCGGAACAAATTGCTATAGCAATGGATGTTAGAGGGTTTACTACTCCCAACGAACACCAAGTACAATGGCATCAATTACGATTGCGATGGCGGGATTGGTTAGTATTAGCTAGTCTGATTCCTTTTTGGTTAGCTCGTTTAACTTTTGGGGGAATTAGTTAAGTTAATTATCAATTATCAATTATCAATTATTTTACCCTTCATAGTCGCTATCAATTTCTACCTCTAAAGTGTCTTCATCAACCCTAATATATAAAATATTGGGACGACAACATACTTGACAATCTTCGACATAAGACTGTTGCATTCCACCGCTTATGTCTATAAAAGTAGTATTAGACTCACCACAAAAAGCGCAAAAATATTCGGAAGTAGTTTGCATAATAAATAATTACCTTTCTTTAATTTGTACTAAGCTATTAAACCAGTTCATAATTAGGGAAATAATTAAATTAATGGTGAGATAAATTCCCATGACAATTAATAACATTTCTACGGCTCGCCCTGTTTGATTAGAGATAGTATTAGAGATAGCATAGATATCGTTATAACCTATAGCGATCGCCAAACTAGAGTTTTTAGCTAAATTGAGAAATTCGCTAGTTAAAGGGGGAATCATTACCCGCAAAGCTTGGGGAAAAATCACTAATTGCATTACTAAAGCTGGTTTTAATCCTAAAGCTCTAGCAGCTTCCCATTGTCCCTTATTTACTGATTGAATACCAGCCCTTACTACTTCAGCAATAAAAGCAGCAGTATAGACACTTAAACCAATTAATAATGTGGCAAACTCTGGTGAAAGATTTAGCCCTCCTGTAATGGAATTTTCTCTTGGTTGGGGGAAGCTCCAATCTATAACAAAACAGAATACAATAATAGACGCGATCGCATTTACCCCAATTAAATTTAACCAGATTTGTCCAGAGTGTCCTGTTTTTTCAACAGTGCTAATGTGTTTACGCCAAAAAACAATACTTAAAATTACGGCAATTAGAATAAAAATCCATCCTATCCAAGTTGTTAAACTTCCCACAAACCAGGGAATATCCATGCCACGATTGGTCAAAAAGATGTTTCCTCCCACAACAAGAGGAGTATCAATTTTTGGCAGTTTTAAGAAAACAGCAAAATACCAGAAAAAAAGTTGCAAAAGTAGAGGCGTATTGCGTAAAGTTTCTACATATACTGTCGCTATTTTTCGGACTAGCCAGTTATCAGATAATCGTCCTATTCCGATAGTAATGCCGAGAATTGTGGCTATAATAATCCCGAAAAACATTACCTTAATGGAATTGATTACTCCTACTAAAATAGCGCGAAAATAAGGATCAGTAGGGTCATAATCTATTGGGGGGTTACTAATGCCAAAAGAAGTAGGACGAGATATAAAATCGAAACCAAAACTAAATCCTAATCTGCGAAAATTAGTAACTAAATTGTTTCCTAAAATAGCAATAACAGTAATAACTATCATTAAGACTGCAATTTGTCCTAAAATATTTAAGACTCTACTGTCACGCCAAAAAGGTATTTTTTCTGTATTAGCCATTGAATAAGAGGCAAAATGAAACACTATCAAAAAGCAATACGCTTAAAAACTGTAGGTAAATCTTTGCATAAAATTACTCCTAAAGTCGAACAAATTGTAACAGAATCTAATGTAAAAACAGGTTTATGCACAATTTTTGTCCGTCATACCTCTGCCTCCCTAGTAATACAAGAAAATGCCGATCCTGATGTTCTCACAGATTTAGCTAACTTTTTCGCCAAATTAGTCCCAGAAGATTCTATGGCTTATATTCATAATGCCGAAGGTCCAGATGATATGCCAGCCCATATTCGCTCTGCTTTAACCCATACTTCCGAGCAAATACCCATTTCAGGAGGAAGATTAGTCTTAGGGATTTGGCAAGGAATCTATCTCTGGGAGCATCGTCAACGTAGCCATCAAAGAGAAATTGTGGTGCATATCAGTGGTAGTTAGAGATAAATATTTTAAGTTAACCATTTACTAGCAATAGGCATCCGCCAACCAGTGCCAAAAGCCCGATCTGTGATCTTTAATCCTGGCGGTGCTTGTCGGCGTTTAAACTCGGCACGGGCTAGTAGCTTCATGACTTTCTTGACTACTTCTGGCTCGAATCCCGACTCTATTACTTCTACTTCTGATTGATGTTGGCAAACAATGCGCTCCACAATATCATCTAGTATCTCATAAGGTGGTAAAGAATCCTGGTCTTTTTGTCCTGGTTTTAACTCTGCGCTAGGAGGTTTATTAATCACATTGACTGGGATAATTTCTTTTTCCCGATTTAACCAACGACATAGATCGAATACCTTAGTTTTCGGCACATCGGCAATAACTGCCAAACCCCCATTCATATCTCCGTAAAGGGTACAGTATCCTACTGCCATTTCCGACTTGTTACCAGTTGAGAGTAACAAATAACCAAACTTATTTGCGATCGCCATTAAGATATTACCTCGGATTCGCGACTGGATGTTTTCTTCTGCAACACCAAATTCTGTACCAGTAAATAAAGGCTCTAACATAGTGTCATAAGCTTGCATCGCTTCTTGTATAGGAATCTTATGACTTTTAATTCCCAAGTTATTCACTAAAGCTACCGCATCAGTAATAGAATGATCGGAGCTATAGGGAGATGGCATTAATACCCCTAATACATTATCACTTCCCAAAGCTTCAGATGCGATCGCAGCTACTAGGGAAGAATCAATACCCCCACTCAAACCCAATAAGGCTCTAGTAAAGCCACACTTTCTAGCATAGTCTCTTACTCCCAACACTAACGCCGAGAAAATTTCCTCATCATTACTCCCCTTTGTAAGGGATTGATCCCCCCTTGATCCCCCCTTACAAAGGGGGGTGTGGGGAGATCGCAACCGATCAACATCAACAACAACTAAATCTGAATCAAAACTCTTAGCACGAGATACTATTTCTCCCTTGCTATTACACACCACACTATCACCATCAAAAATCAGATCGTCATTCGCCCCTACCTGATTAGCATATAAAATTGGTGTCTGATAACGAGTCGCAGCATGAGACAATATCTTTTCCCGTAGCTGCTGTTTCCCCACACTATAAGGAGAAGCTGACAAGTTAACTATAATATCTACCCCCGACTCGGCTAATTCTGCAATGGGATTTATTTCGTAATTCCGTTTCCCCCAAAATGTTTCATCATTCCATAAGTCTTCACAAACAGTTACTCCTATCCGATACTCCTCTTTATTTGTAAGGGAGAAGTTAAAACTATTACTTTGGGTTCCTGGTTGGAAGTATCTATCTTCATCAAACACATCATAAGTAGGTAACAAGCGTTTGTGAAAGATTTGCTTAATTTCCCCTGCTTCTAATAAGGCGATGGAGTTATGTAAAGGTTTTTGTCCTTGAGAATGGGCGTGAGGATTTTCTATTACAGTACCTACTAATATGGCAATGTCTGGTGGTATTTGTTGTGCGATCGCTTCTAGTTGTTGTTGCATCGAATCGATAAAACGAGGATACAGTAACAAGTCTCTGGGAGGATATCCGCAAAGGGATAATTCGGGAGTTAGTAAGAGTCTTACTTTTTGATTTGCTGCTTGTTGGGCTGCTGTGATGATTTGTTGGGCGTTATTGATAATGTCGCCAATGGTTGGGTTTAGTTGGGCTATGGCTATTTTCATGGTTTTATCTCACGCAAAGACGCAAAGTCGCAAAGGGGTTTATGGTTATTTGGGGTTTTGGAGGAGAGTTTAAGAGGGTTTTATTTTTATGGTATTTTAGTTGTGGTTTTATCTTAAATAAATACTAATGGCTTATCTTTCAAAGGCATAAAAGCTACTTTGTCAAAACAATAAAGACTAGCTGGACGACCTGCACCACGACTTACTTTTACCCCTGTATCTGATAAAAATCCTAACTTTAGTAATCGAGTTCTAAAATTAGAATAGTCAGAGAAATTCTCCCCTAATACAGTACAGTAAAACTGATAAAGATCATTCAGAGTAAATCTCTCTGGTAAGACATCAAACGCGATGGGACTGTATTCTAATTTATTTCTTAAGCGACGATAACCATATTCTAAAATTTGATTGTGATCGAAAGCTAATTGAGGTACTTCTTTAACTTGATACCAAGCAAGATTTACTGAAGGTTTGGCAATTAATTCTGCTTCTTCATATCTGACTAAAGCAAAATAACTTACTGATAAATATCTGACTCCGAAGCTATGGGGTGCTTCTCTCGGGTCTCTTCCTGGATCGCCAAAAGTATATAATTGTTCTAGATATAAATTATTAACTCTAATTTTTTCAGCTAAAGTTCGATAAGCAGCCTCTTGTAAAGGTTCTCCTTGACGGACTAATGTTCCTGGAAGACTCCAACTATTTTTATAAGGTTCTTCTTTTCTTTTTCTCAGTAAAACTAACAGGCGGTTGTATTGAGTATCAACGGAAAAAATTAAGTTGTCAACTCCTACTTTAAAGTCAGCTAAAGTTTTAGTGTCAGCGTGGGATAGTTTTTCTGTTTTGGAATTACAGTTCATAATTATAGTCAAACAGCAGAATATAAATGTTGTCCTTGAATATACTGTTGAACAGCAGGTGTTATTACGGTTTTATCCTGTTCTAAACGATAAGCAGTAGAGGATACTCTAGGAGCATTTAAAGTAGCAATAGTACATCTTCCTCCGATATTTCTTAAACTTTCTAAATCTGATTTAGTAATAGCATAACCAGGACGAGGTACAAGTAATATTTTTACTTGTTTTAGTAATTCTTCGATGCGATACCACTTAACTATTTGCTTGACTAAATCTGCACCGATGACTAAAGTAAATTCTGCATCTGTCCAGATTTCTCTGGCTTTTTGTAACGTAATTAAAGTCCTGCGATCGCTTAATTCTTGACATAACTTAATATTATGTTTTCTTGGCTCAATTTCATCAATTGCTACTTGCAACATTTGACTGCGATGCTGTAGTGTAGTTTGATGTTCTTTAAAAGGGTTATCAGAAGCCCATACTACTACCAAATCATAATGTTCTGCTAGCCAATTTAATATGGTTTGATGTCCGGCTGTTGGAGGATCGGCACTTGTCCCAAATAATACTATTTTTTTACTAGGTAATAACTGATTATTCATTAGATATCTTTCTGGCAAAAGTAAACTATTTATGAAAGCTAATAGCTAATTGCTACTTTACTTAACTAAGTTTTGAAAAATATAAACTCCGAACTCCGATTAAATCATTGCTTCTTTAATTGCATCAGATACTTTGATTGAGAATAAGTTGGGATTACTTATATTACGAGTTTCTTTAGGAATAGTCGCAACAGAATTTCTAGTACGCTGACGAATATTATCTAAAGTTTCAGCAGAGTCTATTCTTTTTCCTTGTTTCATGACTAACTGTAACAATGGTATTTCTGTTTCTCTCATGTCTTCTGTTGCTAAACCTAATCTATCTTGCTGTATTAAACCATCACTTATGGTACGAAAGACTTGTTTACGCCCTGGATAAGTCACCTTGCTGCTAGACTTTTTCATAGTGGGAATGCCATCAATTTCTACTAACTTATATACTCCATTAACAGGTGTGCCTGTAACTAATTTCGTCCCTACACCGTAACCATCTATAGACGCACCAGCTTTTTGCAAACGCTCTATTTCCCACTCATCTAAGTCTCCACTAGCAAAAATATTAATCTTCGGTAGTAGCGATCGCACTTTTTGTGATAATGTTACTAAGTCCCCAGAATCAAGTCTGACTCCTGTTACTTCTATTGCTTCTTGTTGGCTTAATCTTTCCGCAGCAGCTACTGTGTCGTAAGTATCTATTAATAAGGTTGCGGTGGGGAAATAGGTGTGAAAGGCTTTAAACGCTTCGTCTTCACTCCCCGATAAACCCTTAAACGCCATCACCAAAGAGTGAGCCATTGTACCCTGGGGTTTTTGTCCTAGTTGTAATGCTGCTAATACGTTAGATGTCCCATCAAAACCAGCAGCTAAAGATGCTCTCGCAGCCCATAAGGAAGCTTGGGGAGAAAAAGCGCGTCTTGTACCAAATTCTAGTAGCTTTGCGGTTTTTCCTGCTATATCTCTGATTCTGGCTGCTTTAGTAGCGATCAGAGTTTGATAGTTAATCGTATTCAGCAGATAGGTTTCTACTAACTGTGCTTGCCATAGAGGTGCTTCGATTCTTAATATTGGCTCGTTGGCAAAGATTGCTGTGCCTTCTGGTACGGCATAAACATCTCCTGTAAATCTGCCTGATGCAAGTAAGTCCCAGAATTTAGCTGGTGCATTCGCAAAAATCCCTGTTTTTTGTAATGCTGCAATTTGCTGCTCGCTAAAGCTTAAGTTTTCTAAGTACTCTAAAGCCGGCTCTAATCCCATAGCAATGAGGTAGCCAAAGTTTTTAGGAAGCCGACGCACAAATAGTTCAAAACTAGCTGGCTTGTCTGCAATCCCCTCTCCTACATAGCAAGCAGACATTGTTAGTTGATAGAGGTCGGTCAATAAAGAATAGTCTTGGGGCGCAATTATTAGCTCTTTTTCTGGTATCATGATAATACGTATTTGGGAAACCGCGCATCTTTTAGATCGCGGAGGAACAATCGTGGGACTACTTTAGTAGTCCATGAAATATTAGAACCCATAAACATAGCCATCTTTACCATGGACTTGTTTACAGTATTTGTGATTAATACCTTGTACCGTTTCC
>JASJEK010000241.1 GCA_030064915.1 Xenococcaceae cyanobacterium MO_234.B1 | reverse complement strand
ATCCTCAGCACAAATTTAGCCTCATCTGGGACATTCTGAGTAATGAAAACTGATGGACAAGCGATAGCTGAAATGCTTATGGAATAAACGTTTGAGAGCTAGATTGCGTCCGGTGACAGCTTCGTTACTTTTCCCCCCTGTCGCACCAATTATGGTGCAAAATAGGACTTTTACTCATGCCCAGTCTTGGTTTTGGGCTCTTAAATGCCCCAGGGGACTGGGAAATTCGGCAATGAAAGAAATTTTTGTCGGAGAAGAGGAGCTTGCCCACGTCTCCTCGCGTAATGGAATCGGCGCTTCATGGTCAAATTCATCTCTATGAAATGTCATTCCGTTCACCCGCCGGAGAACATCCACCATGCCTTGCAAAAAGGTCCACGTCGGAGAATATACAGTCAGAGCGCATACACGCACCATTCATACCAGGGTCTATAAACTGGTCTGTTCGAATGCCATGACCCTTGTGAGAGGGAGACCTACGCCACCACTTGCCCCAAATACGGCAATAAATGTGGCAGTGTTGCCAAAAAGTGTAAGCGGTTGCTGAAGGAGTAAAGGGCGGTTGACATTTAAGCAAACACTTAACTATTCTCATTTTAGTTAAGCAAATACTTAACTATTGCGGGTATATGAGCAGAACTGCTGGTAGTGCTGATGTATTTACAGCGATCGCCGATCCGACTCGACGGGCAATCCTCGACTTACTACGTCAGGGAGAACAACCCGTCAAGCAGATTGCCAAACCCTTTCCAATGTCTCTTCCTGCCATTTCTCAACATCTAAGCGTGTTGTGTGAGGCGGAGCTTGTTACCCAGCGAAGGGAAGGACGACAGCGATTTTATCGCTTGAATCCAGAACCTTTGAAGCAGGTATCTGATTGGGTAAATCATTACGAACAATTCTGGCAAGAAAAATTAGATGTCCTAGGTAACTATTTGGAGGATAATCCATGAAAGGGCAAGTAAAGCTAAGTGTTTTTTATCCTTATCCACCAGAAAAAGTCTGGCAAGCTCTAACTGACTGCCGTGTCTTAAATGCCTGGATGATGAAAAACGACTTTGAACCGCGTTTGGGGCATAAATTCAAGTTTGAGAGCAATTCTTTACTAGGCATAAAAACTATCATTCACTGTGAAGTGATGGAACTAGATGAGCCAAAATGCCTAATTTATAGTTGGCAAGATGGGGTTACGAGGGAACCGTCACTAGTAATTTGGACGCTAACCCCAGTTGAAGGTGGAACACAATTGCAATTAAAGCATCAGCCAACTGGATATGCGACAACAGTTATGCTTAGCAAGAGTGGAGATTTTGGACATTTTGGTACTCGCGCAGACTTGTTTTTATACGATCAGCCAGTAGAGAACATAAATAAGCAGATGCTAGAGACAAGTCCGCTTCAATTAACTACAACAGAGGAACTAAATTCCTTACTTTTCCAAACAGACTTTAGAGATGAATGGGATTATCTCCTCAACCAAAAGTTACCAGATGCATTGTTGCGCCTGGAAAGTCTCTATCACTAAGAACCTCTATCTGCTGCTAGCCAACTAAAAGAACTGGTAGCCGAAACTGTAGAGTTAGTTGAATTGCATATGCCAGCAATAGATACATCAAAAGTCAGGCGATCGCTTGCTCGTCAACAGCACATTTGGAAACCAGTAAGCGAGGGAAATAAATAAATAAATAAATAAATAGGAAGCGCGATAGGGTAACCCAACGAAACATATCTCTAGGTTGGGTTAAAGCATGAAACCTAGCCTACTATTCTAATTTTGCTGCTTTCTCCAATATCCAAATTGAAATTATGCAACAAGTTGCGGAGGGCACGGCGATCAATTTGCACCAGAGTTTCTCCAAATTAATCCCTTTCATCATATTCCCGTTTTGGTCGATGATGACTTCATTCTGGTAGAGTCTTTGGCAATTCTTGATTACTTGGAGGCAAAGTATTCCCAGCTTCCCCTACTACCTACTGAAACAAAAGCTCTAGCTACCGTAAGAATGGTGGAAATGTTAACAGTCAATGAACTCTCACCTGTTTTGACTCGACTCACTTCGGAAATGATGGGCTTTACCAAAAAGCCACAAAAACTCGATCAGGCAAAGCAGAAAGCGCAGACAGTGCTAAACTTCTTTGAAAGTTTATTGGGCGATCGTCCATATTTTAGTAGCGATCGCCTTACTCGGGCTGATATTGTTGCCGGAACGATGGTGCCTTGGCTACCTAGTCTTGGTGTGCCTTTGGATGATTATCTGAAGCTGAGTGCCTGGAGTGAGCGACTGATGCAGCGCGAAACTTGGCAAAAGACTCAACCTAGTCCAGAAGCAATTGAAGCCTTCATTCCGCAAATGGAGACTCTCATCAAAGCTTACCTAGGGCTTGCTGAATAAATGCTATAAAGTAGTCCAGATAAGGGTTTTATCGCTTTTTTTGACCCAAAAAGTGCAAGGGCATAAGGTCTAAAACCCGAAATAGACAGTCAAAACCCTTGCACTTTTTGGGAAAACCAGACAAACCTTCGCCGTGAACCTAACACTGTGTAAGCTCTGTGATGGTTAGATTGGCTTTGTGGACTTATTCAGCAAGCCCTAAATAAAGTTAATAGACATAAAAATTCTGGCTATCATCCTAACATAGGGGGAATATACAGAAAGTTTTCAGATAATAAATAGTTAGGTGAACCCTACTGGAAGAAAAACTTATGATTGCATTCATCAAGAAGTTGCGCGCAAGGTATACTGGAGCGAATACAAATATCTGCACACAAGGAACGCTCCCGAAGGAGTTAACAAATACCCAGAAGTTGTTCCTGCTCTGGAATGCAGAGAGGTTAGGTATTTCATCTAAAGAAAGCCAAGAAAGATACTTCGCTTCCTGGAGCGCCATTCGGGGAGGACATGCGGGATCAGATTACCGCTCCTTCAATGATTTATCTTACAAAACGTTTCAGGAATATCTTTGCTCGAGGGCAGTTGCTTCTGTTCCCGCCATAGTTTCGACCACTGGAGACAAAAATCATCTACATCCCAAAATATCTGTGTGATATCTAATCTTGATGCCATCATAGAACTAGCTGAGATCCGAGCTTATTATTACTCCCATCTGAGTTTACATCGAAGAGCTTTCTTTTTCTCTGATTTTCGTCGAACTGACTTCTCAAAAAGAAGCGAACTCGCAGCGATCGCGGAGCGCCTCGCCGAAGGCGAGATCGCATCTTTGGCTCATTAAGCTCTAGTATTTGACAATAGTTATTCAAGCCAAGCTCGCCCGTAACGCTTACTGGATATAAAGTTCAAAGATTTAAATTTCGTCGAACTCACGTGGCTCAAAGGCGATCGCCATCACTTATCAAAGTATAGAGCGCAATTTCAAAAGCTCGCACCTCAGGTAGTGCTAGATATGATTCCTTACACTGTTAAAGATGCTCAAGGTGTAGTAAATACTTTCCAAGATATTGCTCAACGAGTGGTAGCTATTAGCAGTCAAGATGTCTATCGCGCCCGTGATATTATCTGGCAAAGAGAAACAGGTATTATCGATCCAACACCTTTAACTGAAAACTCTCCTTTGCGCTCTCAGCTTTATCCCTACCTTGGTCTTTCCGACGATCCTTTTGCTCAAGATTATGACAAAATTCCAGTAGAGCGGGTTTTAAGGAGTGCCACTGAGCTACCCGCGACAATTATCAGGCTACCTATGGTTTATGGTGCTGGAGATTATCAACATCGCTTGTATCCCTATCTCAAACGTATGGAGGACAATCGTCCTGCCATTGTGCTAGAGGAAAAATTGGCTCGTTGGCAAGGTTGTTACGGTTATGTTGAAAACGTAGCATATGCGATCGCCCTAGCCGTCAATGACGAAAGAGCCAAGGGACTTATTTATAACGTGGCAGAACCACCAGGTTCAACTGAGGGAGATTTAGTTAAAGCGATCGCTCATATTGTTGGCTGGCAAGGTAAAGTAGTGATACTCCCCAAAACCCAGATGCCAGATACCTGGAAATTTAAGGCTAATCTCGACCAGCACTGGGTTACAAATTCAACTCCCATTCGTACTGAATTAGGCTATACAGAAATTGTCGATCGCCATGAAGCATTGAAGCGAACTGTTGCCTGGGAAAGAGAACATCCACCCGAAGCAGTTTCGGAAAAAGGTCATTCCAAACTGTTAGATTACAAAGACGAAGATACAATTTTAGCTAACTTGAAGTCATGAATTTTAGAATGAAATAGCCCTGATAATTCATCTTCTTGTGGCTAAATTCGTGACAGCATTTACACAGACTCAACCCCTGATAGGACAACCAGAAAAGTTAGAAAATCGTCTCAAGGAGATTCCTCCCGAACCTGGGGTATATTTCATGAGTGGCAAGAATGGGGATATTCTCTATATCGGGAAATCAAAGAAATTAAGGGCTAGGGTACGTTCCTATTTTCGCGACTCTCAGCGATTGAGTGACCGAATTGCAATGATGATGCGTCAGGTTACAGAGATTGAGTTTATTGTGACTGATACGGAAGCTGAAGCCTTGGCTTTAGAGGCTAACCTGATTAAACAGCATCAACCCTATTACAATGTGCTGTTAAAGGATGATAAGAAATATCCTTATGTATGTATTACTTGGTCAGAAAATTATCCTCGAATCTTTATTACGCGGAAAAGAAGATTAGGAAAAGCGCAAGATCGTTATTATGGCCCTTATGTTGACACTCGTTTGTTACGTTACACTCTTCACATTATCAAACGAGCCTTCCCTTTACGACAACGCCCCAAACCTTTATTTAAAGACCGTCCCTGTCTCAACTACGATATGGGAAAATGCCCAGGAGTCTGTCAAGGTTTAATCAGTCCCGAAGAGTACCGCCAAACTATGCAAAAAGTAGCGATGGTATTTCAAGGACGAACTGATGAATTGGTTAATACTCTTAAAACTCAGATGAATCAGGCTGCGGAAAATTTAGAGTTTGAAACAGCAGCCCAATTACGCGATCGCATTATCGCACTACAAAGTTTAAACCCCGAGCAAAAAGTCTCTCTCCCCGATGATACTATTTCCCGTGATGCGATCGCTCTAGCAGCAGATAATAAACACTGCTGTATTCAGTTATTTCAGATAAGAGCAGGTAAATTAGTCGGACGGTTAGGTTTTTTTGCTGATGCTCAATCTGGAACACCAGGAGCAATTTTACAAAAAGTTTTAGAAGAACATTATAGAACAGTAGAAGCGGTAGAGATTCCTTCAGAAATTATTGCTCAACAAGAGTTACCAGAAGGAGAAATCTTAACTCAGTGGTTAAGCCAACAAAAAGGGAGAAAGGTAAGTTTAGTCGTTCCTCAAAGACAAACTAAAGCCGAACTAATTGAAATGGTGGAACGTAATGCGAAATATGAACTAGCCAGAACTCAAAAAATCAGCGATCGCAATAACCAAGCTTTAGAAGATTTAGCAACAATTCTCGACCTTCCAGAAATCCCCAAACGCATTGAAGGTTACGATATTTCCCATATTCAAGGGTCTAATGCTGTAGCCTCTCAAGTAGTATTTATTGATGGCATACCAGCAAAGCAACATTACCGTCACTATAAAATTAAAAACCCTGAAGTTACCGTTGGTCATTCTGATGATTTTGCCAGTATGGCAGAAGTTATTAGGCGGAGATTTCGTAAATATGAATCTTTATCCCAGAACCTCTCCCCCAACCCCTCTCCTACAAGGAGAGGAGGGGAAACATACAAGGAGAAAGGGGAAAATTTCCCCGATTTAGTGATGATAGACGGCGGAAAAGGGCAATTATCCGCAGTAGTAGCAGTCTTACAAGAAATGAACTTGTTAGAAGCGGTAAAAGTTGTTAGTTTGGCAAAAAAAAGAGAAGAAATCTTTTTACCAGGAGAGTCTTTCCCTTTAGAAACCAACATCGAACAACCAGGAGTGCAATTGTTACGACGAGTGCGAGATGAAGCACACCGTTTTGCTGTTAGTTTCCATCGTCAACAAAGATTAAAAAATACCAGGCGATCTCGCTTAGATGCCATGCCTGGTCTGGGTTTTCATCGTCAGAAGCAGTTACTCGCCCATTTTCATTCCCTAGATTATATTCGAGAAGCCTCTGTGGAGCAGTTGCAAGAAGTTCCTGGTATTGGCGAAAGTTTAGCTGTGGCAATTTACAATTATTTTCATACTGCTCAGGAATGAAGAAGCGAGAAAATTTCCTCTAATTGGACTTAGACATTTTTAGGGTTTAAAAAAGCCTCAAACCTATAAGCTGGTCAACATCAAATTTGCTGGTTTAGGCTGACTGGGAGACTGGGAGACTGGGAGATTGGGAGACTGGGAGAGGGTTTTAGGGTTTGTTTCTTAATTGATTAATATGCAAGTTAGATGTGGATTAACTTACAAAACAATAATTTTACCTCGATTTAGTTGTTTTCTCGATCTATTTTTTAGGGTTTGACAGACCACTAGGTTTCAGTAAGTCTAGGAATTAATTGCGCTAGATTACAGGGACGATTACGAGAATCGAGTTGGTCTTTAATTATGTTCCATCCTGTTTGACACGCACCAGAAGACCCTGGTAAACAAAAGATATAAGTACCGTTAGCAACGCCAGCAAGAGTACGAGATTGAATTGTAGAGGTTTTAATCTCTTGATAGGAAATCATCCGAAATATCTCGCCAAATCCTGTAATTTCTTTATCGAGTAAGGGTTTAATTGCTTCGGGGGTGCCATCTCTCCCTGTAACTCCAGTTCCACCAGTAGTTAAAATTACTTGTATGGATTCATCAGCAATCCAACGGGATATAACTGCGCGAATTTGATAGATGTTATCAGGAACAATTACTTTTTCTACCAAAATATGTCCCGTTGTCTGGAGATTATTAACCAATATTTTGCCAGATTTATCGTCAGCTTCTGTTCTAGTATCAGAAACAGTCATTAGCGCAATTTGCAAAGGGAGCAAAGATTCATTGCTATCCATATTCAACTCTCCGAATGCCAACAATTTTGTACTGTAACAAAGACTTGATATTTTATTACACCCATTAGAATTAGATCATCAGTAAACGGATAATAGAAAATAGTCAAAGCCTCAAAAGTTAAATAGCAATTAATTAATAAATGAATCCAAATCACTGGGTTACAGTCTGGTTGTTTATATTGATCGCTACTCTATTAAGCGCTAGTTTTGGTTGCTTAGTCAAAAAAGAAAAACTACCATTCAGGTCAGCAATAGAACTCTTGCAAAAGTTTTTTGTGATACGATAAAGAGTTTTAGTGTAATTTTTAAAACTTCTTAATTTAACCATGAAATATCAGGGTAATTGCAGCTATTTTGTATCAATTGTACTTGACAAATAGATGTTCTTACCGAATCGGGCGATCGCCCTCTAAGAACTTTGATTAACTATAGAGGAATCAATAATGACACTCACCCTTGTGGGATGATTGAGTTGGTGTAAAATCACATTATCACAAGGCTAATGTCTTAAAATCGACTAGCAAGATTTATCTCGATTAATTATGTCAGAGCTGGAAAACTCTCTTCCTCGTTGGTTTGTGCGTCGGGATATCGATGGCTTTTTTGGCCTAGCCTTAGATAATTTGATTCAAATTCTGGTAATTGTAAGTCTTTGTCAAGGGGTACTTGAATTTCCAGCTTCATTGCTTTACGGACGCATTCTGCCCGGTGTAGCTCTTAGCTTGGTGCTAGGTAATCTTTACTACAGTTGGCTGGCCTATCAACAGGGTAAACGGGAACACCGTAACGATCTAACAGCACTACCTTACGGCATTAAC
>JASJEK010000240.1 GCA_030064915.1 Xenococcaceae cyanobacterium MO_234.B1 | reverse complement strand
CTCCCCGTCTCCCTGTCTCCCTTACTTTAACGCTTGTTTTCAGACTTCCCGTGAAAAGTAAGGCACCATCACTGTCAATGGGCTTGCTTCAACAAAGCGCTCAAAAATTTGATTCATCCACATTTTGGCTAACCTTCTCTAGAGGGTTACAACTCCAGAATGCTATATTTTAGACCTATTATGCTGCCATGTTGACAGCCCTGCGATTAAACACTCACAAATTAAAAGGAGAGCTTAAAGATTCTTATGCTTGCAGTGCGGGCTACGATCTAAGAATTATTTTCAAATTTGTTGAATACGAGCAAACACAAGCAATTCTTTTAGAATCAATTGGAACTCATGATGAAGTTTATTAGTGCGAGCGCATTTATCGAGAAATGAAAGGGCGATCGCTTTGGGGAGGATGAGGTGCAATCAGGTTTTGGGAGGATAAGGAGCGCAACAAAAAATCTACTTAAACTAGGGTAAAGTTATGCAGACGTAGCACCAAGCGCACTTGTGCTACTAGGGATTACAGGAGTGCCAATCATTGACTTGCTAGGTGGTTCGCGCCCACTTAGCTTGACCCCTACCCTGACTTTCATCTCAAAATAACTGTGCCGACGACAACCCTTCAATAGTTTTGAGATACGTCCCCAATAAGTCCATACGTGCTTCGCACAATCCTCTGGCTGTACGAGGGCGTTACAAACTCTAGGCAAACGCTCTGAAAGTCGAAGACTACGACGGGCAAGTACTAATGCTGCGGATGTACCACTATTTAGCCCATAAAGACTCATGAATTTAACCATACCAATTAGTGAAGAGTATGCTGGGTTAACTTCTATAACTTGAATTGCTGATAATTTCGCCTTGGAATGTACTAATTCGGCAAACTTAGAGTAAGCAAAGCTTGAAATCATCTTGGCGTAGCCTTTCCCCTGTTCTCTCAATCTAGCTTTTTTGCTACTAAAATCTAGTTTCTCAATTACGACAGGACACTCATAATGAACTGCCTTTTCTAATATTTGAGCAATTGCCAAACTGAGAATATGGGTAGCTTCTCTTGATGATTTATTCTCTAGCTCAATAGTTATTTGTCCTTTGTCTTTGAGATTACCTTCTCTGTCACAATAAGCCCAAGCAATGTTATCAACATTAAGATCGACTCCGATTGCTCCATTTTTCCTTTGGCTAATCCTGGGGATATCTGGTAGTTCTACATAGGTGTGTAAATACCATTTATTGTCTCTTCGCACCATACGATGAGTTACGGCTTTCTCTGTACCGTTACGATAACTTGTGCCTCTTTTCTGCCTGGTGGGAGTTAAAGCTATATCAACAAATTCTTGACCGTATCTGAAACTAATATTCGATGCTGCAACTTTACCACCATAATCTTTAACTAAACATGGTGGAACTGTAATAGCTAAATTACCATTACAATCCAATCGACATAGTTGATTGCCACCTGCATAGGTTTTAGAACCCACCATTACTAAACTAGATGTCCGAGCTTTACGCCAGTCACTTAACCATTCATTGTGACTAGTGTAGTTATTCTCTTCTAAATAGTACTGAACTTTAAACAACTTTTTCGTACCAAAGCATAAGCTAATATCAGAATTTTTTAACTTTTCTAATTTCTGTTGCTTAATGGCTAGTCTACGTTTTTTCTGATGAATGATGAAGCGATGCTTTTTCGTTGATTGTTGTTTTTTTAGTTTGGTTTTTGCTCTTTTGTGTCTCGCTGTTATTGATTTTTTGATGCTAGAGATAGTAGATTTTAGTTCCTTGGCTTGAGTCTTTTTCAGCTCTTTGATACTTGAATGTTTGCCTTTGAGATCGTGATAAACATTCCGAACTGTAGTGCTATCTACTTGAAACTCATTCTGTAGTCTTTTCTCAATATCACCTATTTTTTCTCCTGCTAATAAAGCGGGGTGCATCCGCTTCTCGATAGCTGAATAAAGACTAGCCATTGATTCAAGAAATGGATAAATATTAGGTGGGAGTATTGTTTGATAAGTTGGCATAATGCTATTATACCAAATTTTATTAGGTTAATTGAGCTAATTTCTTTAAGTTTTCTTGAAGGGCTTTTACGTTTTTACGACTTCTCATCGAATGCAGTTTGGCACTAAAAACAGTAATTATTTCGAGTACATCTTTGACTAACTCCGACATCACGGGCTAGAATCTGGGTCTTTATTCAGTATGACGATCTCTACGACCTACAGTTCGCAAATCGAAAAGACCAGTTCAGAGCCAAACCTAAGTAATCTATCTTTGGTGGTTAGTACTAAGCGGGTTGCTTGCCCTTCTACTAAAATTGACAATAATTTGTTTAATCCTTTCTTTCGGTAGTTAACCCCAGAGCCTATATCTTTAATGGTTTTGCAGTTTTTCCATCCTTTGATTTCAGCATAGGTTTCTAGTACTGCTAGAAAGTCTGTCTAAGTCTTTTATCTGGGGTCTAGTGCTGACACGAGCGTAGAGAATAGTTAATCCGTCATCTTCTTTATCTTGAAGAATATCGGTTAAATCGTATCTTCTATGTCCTCCCTCTGTTCTGGTTGAGGTCCTGAGTGCCTTCTTTTTCCCATCGTCTTAAAGTGTCTGTAGACACGCCTAATATATATGCTGCTTCTGATCTGCTTAACTTTGGCATTTAACATAATTAACAAACTATACCCAAGTTTACCTAATTATTTATTGTGCAGCACGTAGCCGATCAGCAAAATGACACTGCTCTAGTTGGATTAAGTCTACCTCTCTTCCAAGACTGGTGGATAAGAAACTCATTAAGGTACAAAAGTTCTCTGGTAATTTTCCTGAGATAGCAATATCCACATCCGAAGCTTCGGTAAAATCCCTAGGACGAGTCAAAGAGCCAAATATATATGCTTGCTCAATTCCATGTTGGCTTCCTACTGTTTCTAACCAATGAACTACCTGTGCTAAAATTTGTTGTCGCTCTTGCTCTTGGGTATCTCGACGATGAGCGGTCTCGGCTAAAGCTAAAGGAAGAGCTGCTAGAGAACGTTGCATAATGCACTATAGTCTCGATGCTATGGCAAAGATTATGCAACCAATTATTACTAATCTTAAAGTTAATACTATTAATTAATCTATTTAAAATGATATCCAAAAAATTCTTTTTTAAAATCGCTACTGAAAAGCCCTGGTTCATTATTGGCACAGTAGCCTTAAGGTGGATTGGTGCAATCTTTAATGGCTTAGGTGCTGCCATATTAATACCTTTTTTGGCAGTTTTACTGGGAGAAGGTCAAGAGGAGATTATTCCCAATGCTCCGCCTATCCTCAAAAGGCTTTTTTCCTTGTTTGATGGATTTGAGGGAGAGCAAAAAATCTCTGCCATGTTGTTGTGTATAGTTTTAGTTCTTTTGCTCAAGAATGCTACTGGCTACTTTGGTGGATTACTATCAAGTTATTACGGAAAGTATTTAGTGAAGCGCATTAGACTAGAAGGTATAAAAATCCTGCTTGAAGTAAGTATAGACTTTTATGCAAAAAATAAAGTAGGAGACATTCTAACCACTATTAATCGAGAATCAGGTAGAGCTTCTGGAGCAATTCAAGGAGTAATTAATATTGGTGTTATTTGCATAAATATATTGACTTTTATTTATTTTTTACTATTAATTTCTTGGCAACTTACTTTAGTCACAACTTTCTTACTAGGAATCGTGGTTTTTCTGAATCAGTATATAGTGAGAAAATCTAAAGAATTTGGGCTCAAGCTGTCTGAGAAATCAAGACAATATTCTCGTAAAATGCTACAGATTTTGGCAGGAATTCGTTTAGTTAAGTTAGTAGCTAACGAAGATGCAGAGTCTCAAAATATTACACGGCTAATTGAGCAATATGAAAAAATACAGTTGCAAAGTAAAGAAATAAGTAGTTTGGTCGGTCCGATCAATGAAATGTCTGGAATTATTACTATCATAGCTTTAGTGTTTATATGTCGTTATTTGTTTACTAATAATATTCAAGAATTTGCTCCTATACTATTAACTTATTTAGTTGTCTTATTTCGTTTGTTACCATTTATTGGTAAACTCAATACTGCTCGAACCCAACTTGCTAATAACCTTGTTAGTGTCGATATTATCCTTGATTTTCTTGATCGAAAAAATAAAATTTTCTTAGAATCAGGACAATTAGAATTTCAAAAACTTACTAGTGACATCACTTTTAATCAAGTTAGCTTTTCCTATCCCAATAGTAATAAATTAGTACTGCAAGATATCGACTTAGTAATACCTAAAGGTAAAACTGTTGCTTTGGTAGGAGCTTCAGGTGCAGGAAAATCGACGATCGCTGATCTTTTACCGAGATTTTATGACCCTATTAAGGGAAAAATCCTCATTGATGGAGTTGATATTAAAGAATATGATATCAAAAGTATTAGGGGAGCCATGGGAGTAGTTAGTCAAGTCAATTTCTGTTTTAATAATTCAGTTCGTTATAACATTACTTACGGCTTACAAAATGTCGAGGAAGAATCACTAATTGAAGCTACAAAGAGAGCCAACGCTTATGAATTTATCATGGAATTACCCCAAGGATTTGATACGGATATTGGGGAACGAGGAGTTATGCTTTCTGGTGGTCAAAGACAAAGAATTGCGATCGCTCGTGCTTTACTACGCAATCCCGATATTTTGATTTTAGATGAAGCGACCAGTGCTTTAGATACTATTTCTGAAAAACTAGTTCAAGAAGCAATAGAAGCATTATGTAGTAATCGTACAACTTTAGTCATTGCTCATCGTCTCTCTACTATTAAACAAGCAGACCAAATAGTAGTTTTAGATCAAGGTAAAATTGTCGAAACAGGAACTCATGATGAATTACTAAAGAAAGGTGGTTATTATTCCCGTCTATACAATATGCAATTTGCTGCTCATGAATTCATCAATAACCAGGAAACAATCAAGAATTTATCTCACAAAATACGCAATAATCTTAACTATATCACCTGCTCTCTACAATTAATTTCAGAAGCTATTGTTGAAGATACAGAAGAACAAACACAGCTAATTGATGATTCTTATGAATCTACAAAACACCTTTTGGAAATTTTGCAAGAGTATGAATCAGTATCAAATACTTCAAATATGTCCAAAGTTAGTGGTTAATGGTTAGTAGTTACAAGAAAAAGTTATTTTATTTAGTACATAGGAATAATAGGGAATTAATGTAAGAATGAGAGTTATTTTGGCATTATCTTGTACTGGTGCTGCCGATATTTCTCTAATTCAAAGTTTTGTTGCTCCTAGTAGCAAAGATGAAGTCGGGACAAGTTGTTTGTCGGTAGGTTATGCTTTTATTCCCGATCTCCGTTGTTCTACTGAGATTGAATTGCAGAACTCCAAAATCGATAAAGATAATCGTTATTAGTATCAATTTTAGAATTGCTCTTGTGAGCATTTAATTCAATATTTTTACTGATGCAATTTTATCCTGTAATTTGTTTCACTTTGAATGAGGATGAGTCTCACTACCGATCTCATATCTATTAGATTAAAATAGGGACAAACATAGTTATTCTCGGTAAAATCAAGTCTAATAATACAAAGATAAACTTATATAATCAAATATAATCAAAAACCTTAAAACTTAGGCTAGGTAACGTGTTGCTCTAAATAGAAAAGCTAAAAATTATATTTAATTCTAGCAAAATGGCTCATAAAAAATCTCAACTAACTCTAGCAAAATTTGATAAAGCCAATTTATTAAAAGGAAGACATATACTAATTGTTGAATCTCTCGATTCCAGAAGAGCAGTTGCCTTAAACACTAGTGTTTTTTCCATTGGTCGTCATCCTCACAATGCTTTAGTTTTAAGCGGCGATATGGTATCTCGCCATCATGCTACAGTTGCTTGGTTAAGATATACCGAAATTGCTGAACATGCTGAAAAAAATGATTACTGTTATTGGATTATTGATGGTAAAGGCAAAAGACAAAGAAGTCGCAATGGCATATATATCAATGGGCAAAAGAAATCACTTCATCGCTTAAAATCTGGAGATTTGATCACTATCGGAAGGGGAAAAGAAATCAAACTGACCTACAACTATATTTCCTATAGTTCTGACACCCATGATTTTCTACAATATTGTGATAGTGAAAAACCCCAATATAATTCTAAAACAGAGAATAGCTACAGCGAGACTATAATCTTTAACGATATCACGAGTGCCAATCGTTCCAACTAATCCTATTTACGCCTGATTCAACTTGCTTTAGAGTAGTAGTTATTAATTAATTTACTCTCGCCATAAGCTGATTTTCTTCTAAATCCTGAAATAGGGGAGTACTAAGATAGCGTTCCCCAAAACTGGGTTGTATCACCACAATTAATTTCCCAGCGTTTTCTGGGCGTTGTCCGACTTTGACAGCAGCACATAAAGCAGCACCAGTGGAAATTCCCGATAAGATACCTTCCTCCTTCGCTAAACGGCGACTGTAAGTAAATGCTTCTTCGTTGCTTACTGTAACTACTTCATCAATTAGCTCAACTTTTAATACTTCAGGGATAAAACCAGCACCAATACCCTGAATTTTGTGTCCTCCTGGGCTGCCACCAGATAAAACAGGGCTATCTTTTGGTTCTACAGCGATCGCCTTAAACTCAGGTTTGCGTTGTTTAATTACTTCTGCTACACCGGTAATTGTTCCTCCTGTACCAACTCCAGCAACCAGAATATCAACTTTTCCCTCCGTATCTTGCCAGATTTCTGCTGCTGTAGTGGAACGGTGAATTTCAGGATTAGCTAGATTTTGAAACTGCTGAGGCATATAGGCATTGGGAATGGTTGCCACTAGTTCTTCCGCTCGTTGAATAGCTCCTTTCATTCCTGCATTAGCAGGGGTCAGTTCTAGTTTTGCCCCATAGGCTTTTAACATGGCTCTGCGCTCGGTACTCATACTTTCTGGCATAGTTAAAATTAGCTTGTAGCCTTTAGCTGCTGCTGCCATAGCCAGAGCAATGCCTGTATTACCAGAAGTTGGTTCGACGATGGTAGTTTTATCAGGAGAGATTTCCCCTGCTTTCTCCGCAGCGTTAATCATATTGACCCCAATACGGTCTTTTACAGAAGCAGAAGGATTCATGCTTTCTAACTTCATGACAATTTGTGCGACACATTTATCTGCCCAGGGAATAGAGTTAAGACGGACTAAGGGAGTACCACCCACAAGTTCTGTGATATTGTTGGCAATTTTCATGTTATTTCGGGTCTTGAACGATAGATTAGATTTATCCTGCGAGAGGGAAGACTCTCGCTAAAAGCGAGAGATGAGAACAAGCTCGATAACTTTGAACTAAGCAGTATTAGCAGTATTAATGGTATACTATCTAAGTGCCTTGCGAGCCAAAAGGCGTAAGTCAAGGAAAAGTAAGGGCTGTTTCCCCTGACAACTGGAGTTGACCGACCCGTAGGGATAAATGAGGACACGGATTTTGAGCCCAGCTCAAAATCGTGAGATGTCCGTCCCATCAAGTCCCCCGTTTCCAAGGTTGAAAGCGAAGCAAATACACATAAGAAAAATATTTTAGTAAGGTGCTGGTGGCGGGCGGTCATCAGGATAAAATGCTTACGGCATCCTTCGGGATGGTCTGTAGAATCCCTCATTTTTAGTGAAGGGAGTCGTCAATGAGCAGTCGAAGGTACTTCGCCGATGATAGGTAAAACCTGCTGCGACTTTGTCAATAGCAAATATTTATAAGCCGTATAAGCCAAGGTCACAACTCCACTAATAATGGCAGCTTCGTCAACCTCAAATTTAGGATGATGAAGGGGATAGTTTTTGGTTTCTGATTT
>JASJEK010000239.1 GCA_030064915.1 Xenococcaceae cyanobacterium MO_234.B1 | reverse complement strand
CGAATTGTTTAAAAACAACTTCTCATCGGATTAAACGCTATAAACCAATTACTAAAAGAGTAAATATTCTCGAAAAAATTAATTTTGAAGAGCGAGGTTTTGATTCAATAGGCTTGAATTATTTGCTTCACTGTTTGCCAGGTACAATGTCAACTAAAGAAATTGTATTTAAAAACATTAAGCCTTTACTTAATCCTCAAGGAATTGTTTTTGGTTCTACGATTCTAGGTCAAGGAATTAAACCAAATATTCTAGCTCATTATCTAATGAAAATTTATAATAAAAAAGGAATTTTCACTAACAATGAAGATGATTTAGAAACTTTAAAAAAAATCATGAAAAACAATTTTTCAGAAAGCTTAGTGACAACAGTTGGATGTGTAGCTTTATTTTGGGGGAAAAGCTAAAGATTGCGCTCACTGGTGGGCTGGGAATCGAGTTGTTGCTTCAACACTTTTGCTATACTACTGTCAATTAAGTAATATTCTAAGTAATATTCTGGAGTTGTTTGGCAAAATTGCCTCGTTTTTGTTGAAAAATCAAAGGAACACCCCTAGCAGGTGCAATGGTTATACCACGGCGCTGTGGTTTTATTGGTTTTTTATTGGCTAAAGTAAGTTCGTATTTTGAAATTATCAAAGCCAAGACTAGCTTTATTTCTAACTGAGCCAAAGCTGCTCCTAAACATCTCCGATTTGCACCACCAAAAGGAAAAAATTCGTAAGGGGTATATTGACGCTCTAAAAATCTTTCTGGCTTAAATTTTTCTGGTTCTGGATAAAGCTCTTCTCGATGATGAATCAAATAAGCACTAGGAGTCAGCCACGTCTCTGGTTCAAAGTAATGTCCCATAATTTCTATCGAAGTCTTAGCGATCCGAGGGAAAATAATCGGAGCAACTGGATAGAACCGTAAAACTTCTTGACAAACAGCATTTAAATAAGGAAGTTTGGCTATTTCTAAAGGTGCCAAGTTTCTCGAACTATCTAACTCTTCTCTGAGTTTTTCTAAAACGGGAGGATGTCTTAATATTTCATAAAAAGCCCAAGCCAGCATCGTAGCCGTAGTTTCGTGTCCGGCAAATAGCAAGGTCATTAATTCGTCTTTTAATTCGGCATCAGTCATTGGCTGACCTTCTTCGTCTTTTGCCGACATCATCAGACTTAGAATATCATTACCTAATTGATTGGAGAGGGAAAGTCTTGCTTCAATTTCATCTTGTAGCAATCGATCAATTTGTTTTTTTTGAGCTTTAATTCGTCCCCAAGGACTCCAAGTTCCCCAATCTTGTTGTAAAAATTTCAGAAATAAAAAACTAGAACGCAATGGAGAATCAGTTACATCTAACATCTGAGCAAGCAAGGGTTTAATCTTTTGATATCGCTCTCCTTCATTAATCCCAAAGATCACTTTGATAATTACTTCTAAAGTAATTTGTTGCATTACTTTACGGGCAATTATCCTTTGACCTTCTTGCCATTGGGCTGCTACTTGAGTGGCAATTTCAACAATCGATTTTCCGTAAGAGTGTAAATTTTGCCCGTGAAATGGAGGCATCAACAATTTTCGTTCTTGCTGATGTCGTGTACCATCATACAAGAGTAGGGAATTATCTCCAACCAAAGGTCGAAGGATATAGTTAGAACGTCCTTCATCAAATTTATCAGGCTCTTGGCTGAAAATTTCTTTGACTCCCTCTGGATGTCCGATGACCACAAAAGGAGGAAACCCTGTCATCGTTAAAGTAAATATATTTCCATAACTTTGAACACATTCTTTTTGATAGCTTAAAGGAGCTGCGAGCCAACGAATTAACTGCCACCAGGGAGGACTATTCGGACCTTTCGGAAGTTTTGTTACCATGGCTTAACCAATATGTTACTTCAACTTTATTTTATAAATCCTTCATTAGACCTATGTGCAAAAATAAATATGAAATCAAAAACTATACCTATTACCTCAACACAATCCAGGTCAGTAGATCACAAACTTTTCTAGAAAATTTATAGAAAGCGGTTTTCAGCCGATATTCCCTATGGCTAGAAACTAGAGTGTATCAGCTTTTCAAGCGATCGCCAATGGTAAGTCAACAAATTTAGCGCTTCGGCTGAAACCCGCATTGCTTAGTGACTTTGTGATCTACTAAAGGTTGATGAAAATGGGTGCAAAAGGTCTATTCTTTATCCTTCATCTTTTCTTTTTGGTTTATAGGTTGATTTAATCTGTAACTCTCTTAGCTGTTTATCATCTACTGCTGCTGGTGCTTCAGTGAGAAGACAGCTTGCTTGTTGAGTTTTGGGGAAAGCAATTACATCACGGATCGATTCCTCTTCTGCTAATAACATCACAAGGCGATCTAAACCGTAAGCAATACCGCCGTGGGGTGGGGTACCATATTCAAAAGCTTCCAGGAGGAAACCAAATTTAGCATTAGCTTCTTCAGGGGATAAACCAATAGTAGCGAAAACTTTTTCTTGAATTTCTTTCTGATAGATGCGGAGACTTCCACCACCGATTTCAACCCCATTAAATACTAAGTCGTAAGCTTGCGCCCTAGCAGTTTTGAGATCGGTGATATCTTCTGGGTAAGGTGCTGTAAAGGGGTGATGGAGTGCTTCTAGGCGTTTCTCATCACCATTCCATTCAAACATGGGAAATTCTGTGATCCAAAGGAGATCTATTTTGTCTTCATTAATTAAGCCTAGTTCTTTCCCAATAAATAAACGCACTCGATCTAGGGTTTTATTAACTGTATCGGTGTCTCCTGCGCCAAATAGTAGTAAATAACCAGGCTTTGCTCCTGTTTTCTCTAGTAATTCTTGTTTTTGAGCTTCTGTTAGGTTATCTTTAATTGCTCCGATGGTATCAATTTCGTTATTTTCCCTGACTCTAATATAGGCAATACCTTTGGCTCCTGCTGCTACAGCTTCGTTAAAAATATCCCCCTTGGGTTTAATTCTCACATTAGAAATAGCATCATTTCCGTTAGGAATAGGTAACACTTTAACTACTCCACCACTAGAAACAGCCCCAGAAAAGACTTTAAAACCGCTATCTTTTACGATTTCCGACACATCTACCAATTCTAAACCGAAACGGGTATCAGGGCGATCGCTGCCATATTTAGCCATTGCTTCAGCATAAGTGAGACGGGGAAAGGGACGAGGTAAATCAATTCCTTGAACCACCTTAAAGATATGACAAATTAAGGCTTCATTGAGTTCGATAATTTCATCTACTGACATGAAACTCATTTCCATATCTAATTGGGTAAATTCCGGTTGTCTGTCAGCCCGTAAGTCTTCATCACGGAAACAACGGGCGATCTGATAATAGCGATCATATCCTGATACCATTAATAACTGTTTAAATAGTTGTGGTGATTGGGGCAAAGCATACCATTGCCCAGGATTCACCCTAGAAGGTACTAAATAATCCCTTGCTCCTTCAGGAGTGGAACGAGTTAAAATGGGTGTCTCGATCTCCATAAAGTTTTCTTGATCTTCGAGAAAACGACGCATTGCTTTCACTACTTGATGGCGTAGTTGTAAATTTTTCACCATGCGATCGCTTCTTAAGTCTAGGTAACGATATTTGAGACGTAAATCTTCCCTAACAGTCTCATATTCAGCAGTACATACTTGAAAAGGTAGCTGCTTGTTAACCCCGTTTAATAACTCGATGGAATCAGCGTAGATTTCGGTTTCCCCAGTGGGTAATTTCGGGTTAAGAGACTCTTCGGGGCGTTGCGAAACTTTCCCTACAATCTTAACTACATACTCACTGCGGAGAGAACCAGCATTATCATAAGAATCTGGAGTACGTTGGGGATCGCTGACAATCTGTACTGTACCAGTGCGATCGCGTAAATCAATAAAAATCACTCCCCCATGATCGCGACGACGATCCACCCAACCATATAAAGTAACAGTTTTCCCTATATCTGCTGCTCGCAGTTCTCCGCAATAATGAGTTCTCATATTCCCGATAGACAAATAGATATTTTAAATACAGCGTTCTTTAGATTAACACGGGAGTTCAGAGTTCGGAATTAGGAATTCGGAGTTCGGAGTTCGGAGTAGGGGCGGGGCTGCTTTCAGCAGTGCTACGCAACGCGAACCGCCCGTACAGGAGTTCGGAATGAGGAGTTCGGAGTTCGGAGTTAGATTTTTTATAACCTTGAACAATAAATAATCATTAATTGTCAATTATCAATTATTGAAACAATTCACAACTATAAAAATTTAGATTAAGTTTTTTATTTTGTTGTATCTATTTTGGCTCAGTTCAGTATATTTCTGTATAGTATTTCGGTTTCTCGAAATTTTTCAAATTAATTTGCCATATTGGGTCAAATAATCCGAAATCAGCCAGAACTAGTAATATATTTGTATGTTCTTTGATTCTCCTTATAAAAAATCCTCTAAACATTCTGGCAAACTTCTTAATCCTTGGCGATGGATAATTCTATCCACGTTAGCAATTACTTGCTATGTAGGCTACAAAGAAGTTAAAAGCTATTTAGTACAACCTGAAGCCTTATTTGTTTTGGGTGGGCATGAGGAAAGAGAGAAATTTGCCGCAGAATTAGCCCAACAGTATCCAGAATTGCCGATTTGGATATCTTCTGGTAGTCCGCAACATTATGTCAAGAAAATTTTTGCAGCCAGGGGAATTAACAGCGATCGCATACACTTAGATTATCAAGCCAGCGATACTGTTACCAACTTTACCACCCTGGTAGATGAACTTAAAGCCCAGGGTATAGATAGTGTTTATCTCATTACTTCCGCTAATCACATGACTCGCGCCCGTATAATTGGGGAAATCGTCTTTGGTAGTCACGGTATTTTGCTTAAACCCCTACCTGTACCCTGCGATTCACCACCTGAGCCTATAGAAAAGTCTATCAGAGATGGCGCCAGAGCAGTTTTATGGTTGGCGACAGGGCATTCTTTGTCTCTTAAATAATATTTAAAAGCCATGTTATTAGAACTAAAAAAAATTGTTGTTCCCCCTGGACAAACTATTTTATTGCAAGATATTGATTGGTCTGATTTTGAAGCAATTTTAGAAGAACTAGGAGAACATCGGGCTTCGAGAGTGGCTTATAATCAGGGAACTCTAACTATTATGACCCCTTTACCAGAACACGAAATTAATAAAGTACTCATTACTAACTTAGTAGAGATTCTTTTAGAAGAATTAGATATTGAATTTTGGTCTTTGGGTTCGACAACTTTTAAAAACAAAATTATGCTACAAGGTATCGAGCCAGATAATTGTTTTTATATCGAACATGAATCCGCAGTAAGGGGCAAAGATCGTTTGGATTTGACTATCGATCCACCTCCAGATTTAGCTATTGAAGTAGAAGTTACATCTCGCAGTAATCCTAATATTTATGCTTCTTTAGGTGTTCCTGAATTATGGCAATTTACCAAGGGAAAGTTACAGATTAATCTTTTACAAAATGGTATGTATGTCGAGTCTGATATTAGCCCTCATTTTCCTGATTTACCCTTAGTAGATATTATCCCTAAGTATTTAGCAAAGGCTAAAGAAAATGGTCGCAATAAAACAATTAAAGAATTTAGACAGTGGTTAGGTAATAAAAAACTGTAATTTCCTAGTGTAATTGAAAAGTTACATTCTAAAATAGAAAATAGAGAGTAAATTAAAGATTAACTTCCGATGAAAGCCTACGAATTAACTGCAACTGTGACCGATAATGGACAGATTAAATTACCCGATTTTCGTCTATCACCTACATCATCACAACCTGCAACAGTGAAAGTGATTATTTTAGTTTCTGAACCTGAAGAAAACAGTAATCAGTCAGTCAATCTAGACGAGAATTTTTCAGAAGAGAGCTTTAAGCGATCTTGGCAACAAGCAATAGCAGATGAAACTTTACCACTTTCGCAGCTATGGGAAGAGACAGACATTGCCTGAACCTAACCCCGTTGAAATAAAAGTTACTCGTGAATTTCAACGCAAGATAAAATCTCTATCTAAGAAATATCGCTATATCCAAACTGATCTACAGCCAATTTTAGAAAAGCTCAGATGGGGAGAAATATTGGGTGATCGTATTCCTGATTTAAAATCCATCGTTTATAAGCTTCGCATTAAAAATAGTGACGTTAAAAAGGGTAAGAGTGGTGGTTATCGTCTGATTTATTGGCTTCAGAAATCCGATGGTATTGTGCTATTGGATATTTACTCAAAATCAGAGAAAGATAATGTTGATGTAACGACAATTCGGCAGATAATCACAAGTTTTGAGTGAAGATTGGTGTTATTCTTTGTAAGGCGATCGCTTTTAAAAAATAATAATCAAATAGGAAGACAGTTGCACGAAATGTTGGAATAATATAAATTCTGGAAAGTGATATTTGATGTAACTTAAAATAAATGCAAATTAGAAGAATTAATCCCAACCCTCAAGTCAATACAGGAGAAGTTATATATCAAAGTAACATTCCTAATGCGAAACCTCAGCATATCCTAGAAGAAATTGTATGGCACAAGGAAGGGGAAGTTGCCAAGATGCGCGATCGCTTACCTTTATTAGAATTGCGTCAACAAGTAGCTACTGTTGCACCCCCCAAAGACTTTTTATCTGCTTTAAGAGAAGGAAAAACCAATCCTGCTTTAATTGCAGAAGTGAAGAAAGCATCTCCTTCTAAAGGCATAATTCGAGAAGATTTTAACCCAGTTGCGATCGCCAAATCCTATGAAGCTGGTGGTGCGAGTTGTCTTTCTGTTTTAACTGATAGTAAATTCTTCCAAGGTAGCTTTGATAATTTGAGTTTAGTACGTCAAGCTGTTGACTTACCTTTATTATGTAAAGAGTTTATTATCTATCCTTATCAAATTTATTTTGCCCGCGCCAAAGGTGCAGATGCCATTTTACTGATTGCAGCTATTTTAAAAGATCAAGATTTAAACTACTTTGTTAAAATCACTAAATCCTTGGGAATGATTCCACTAATTGAAGTTCATAGTCTCGAAGAGTTAGACAGGGTTTTAGCTGTTGAAGGAGTAAATTTTATTGGGATTAATAACCGCAACTTAGAAGATTTTTCTGTTAGCTTACAAACAACTCAAAATATTTTAGCTGTTAGGAAAGATATCTTAAATGAGAAAAATATCTTAATCGTTAGTGAATCAGGATTACATACTAGGGATGACCTCAATTTTGTCAAAGATGCAGGAGCAAAAGCAGTTTTGATTGGAGAATCTTTAGTTAAACAAACTAATCCAGAAGAAGCAATAAAAAAACTCTTTTCTTAAACAGTGACAAGAAAAGAGTTTTATAGCAATTCTCATGTTCCTTAGATTCCCATCTTTGAGAAATGGTATGATAAACATTCAATAAAAACGTAAGCAAATATAGTCAAACAACAACAAATGTTTGGTGATAGTAGTGTGATACAATATCGCTGAAACCAGATGCGCCCGACTTAATTTTGATAAGGTGAAAGTCCTTGGCACAACCGCTTAAACAGTTTTACTGACAGTCAGGGGTCGAATAAACATCAGGTTAACGAGCAAATCAAAAAAACAAAAAAGTGGTTTCAACATAAATTTACTATAAAAGTAATCCCAACAGTCTTTGACCGAGGGATAGGGGGCGTTGTAGTTCGTCCCATTAGGTTGACACCTAGTAAAGCTGGAAATTAGTTAATGTAATATTTGACTATATTTTTAGTAACTATTATTTCTCCATTCCAATAAAGACAAAAAAAGACAGTTAACCTGCCTGATTGGACTTTGGACAAAATTAAGGCTGCCAACTATCTGCTGATAGAGCATGAAGGTGTTCAAAAGCT
>JASJEK010000238.1 GCA_030064915.1 Xenococcaceae cyanobacterium MO_234.B1 | reverse complement strand
ACTTTTTTATGGAAAATGGGATTACAGATGTCGGCTTCAATATGGAAGAAACGGAAGGGGTTAACCAGTCTTCTTCCTTAGAAGGTCAAGAAGTTGAAGCAGCTTATCGTCGCTTTATTAAACGGTTTTGGGAATTAACAGTCCAAAGTCAGGGGGAGTTTCAACTACGAGAATTTGAAACTTTGGGTAGTTTGATTTATAACGAAGAGCGTCTAAAAAATACTGACATGAACCACCCCTTCGCCATTGTTAATGTTGATTACCAAGGGAATTTCTCAACTTTTGATCCTGAATTATTATCAGTCAAGACTTACCATTATGGAGACTTTATTTTCGGAAATTTCCTGCATGATAGTCTGGAGTCTGTCTGTGCCAGTGATAAGTTTCGACAAATTTATCAAGATTTAACTGCTGGAATTGAGTTATGTCGTAATACTTGTGCTTATTTTGGTATTTGTGGTGGTGGTGCAGGAAGTAATAAATATTGGGAAAACGGTACCTTTAACTCAGCACAAACTAATACTTGTCGCTATCGCATTCAGATTTTAACCGATATAGTTGTGGAATCTTTGGAAAATTCTTTAGGTTATGGCTAATTATTAATTATCAATTATTAATTATCCATTGGTAAAATGATTTTAGCTGACTTGACGTTACAAAGCTTACAGTCATTGAGGTGAAGGCTTTTTAGCGCTTTTTGCATTATTTCGCAACAAGTCTAGTTCTTATTTCCTCTAGCACAAGGAATTCAATGGGAAATAACTTGAAAGTGATCGATCTGGCTATCCGCCTCTTAGTCCTCGGCTTGCTGACTGCTTGGTGCTTCGTCCTCCTCCGTCCCTTTATAGACATCGTACTCTGGGCAGGAATATTAGCTATTGCTCTATTTCCAATTTTTCTCTGGCTCAAGGCACGCCTGGGTGGACGTGCTAATTTGGCAGTGACAATCATCACGCTGCTTGGTGTAGGCATCATTGTCGGGCCAGTTAGCGTGATGACAACAGTCTTCGCTAATGATGCTTTGAATTTAGCTAATAGTGTCACTTCCGGCACGCTGGTTGTGCCACCTCCCCCCGAAGGGATCATCACATGGCCCTTGATCGGCCAACCTTTGAACGAGATTTGGCAAGAGGCATCAGTCAACTTGGAAAATGTTTTAAGTAGGTTTGAACCACAGCTTAAGGAGCTTACTAGAGGTTTACTTCTGTTTACAGCCAATACGGGCTTGAATCTTCTTAAGTTTCTCTTGTCGGTTATTATCGCAGCCGGGCTTATGCTCAACGCAGAAGGACTTGAATCTGGGTTTACTAGGCTTTTGGCACGACTTACACCGACCCAAAGCTCAGCCTTTATAAAACTGGCTGCTTCCACAGTACGCAACGTTAGCCGTGGCATCATTGGCGTTTCACTCTTACAGAGTTTGTTAATCGGTATTGGACTAATTGTTGCAGGTATTCCTGGAGCTGGCTTATTGGCACTTGTATGCTTGCTCTTAACAATTATCCAGATCGGACCTGGTTTGGTTGTTCTCCCGACTCTGATCTTTGCCTGGTCAACCATGAATACTCTTAGTGCTTTACTTTTCACAATCTGGATGATACCAGCCACCCTTATTGATAACGTGCTAAAGCCTATTTTAATGGGAGCGGGGCTGCCCGTGCCGATACTGGTTATTTTAATTGGCGTACTTGGTGGCACACTTGCCCACGGCATTCTGGGTCTTTTTGTCGGTCCAGTCATACTGAGCCTCGGCTATGAGCTAATAAAAGAGTGGATTAATAGCGAACCCGCTACAACATCGATTTTGGCTGATAAAGAGTCCTGAGCTGACAATGAAAGAAGCGTAAAAAAATGATCTGGATTAATCTTTGGCAAGGTAAAGTAGTTAAGTATATCTTAATAAGTCTAATAACCTTTCTTCTGATTGCTACGCCGATATCTACAGCCTGGGGACAAATTTCCCACCCCGTCAAAGATGTTTTGCCCGACTCTAGTAGCTCAAATGCCCAAGGTTCCATCAAGGCAACTTCATCACAGCAAGTAGGAAATCTCATTTTTGCCCCCATAACTATAGATGGGCGGGAGATATTTCGAGTAGCAGCAATTGCATCAGAGAGTGCTGCTGATAAGGATGAGGAATCACCGCTTTCGCAGCGGGTTAAAATTATTCAAGATAGATTCTACCAAATTATTAACCAAGGCTTCGAGCCAGAAGCATTAGAGGTAAGTGTCAGCTTTCTCAATAATCAAACAGTTATTTGGGTTTCCGATGATACCCAGAAAGAGCTTACCAGACAACTCCTCTTTACTATTACTCCCTTAGATGCTGAACTTTACGGAATGCCTGTGTCAGAGTGGGCTGAACAGTTGAGACAAATTATTTATAACAATCTCATTAGGGCACAACAAGAGCGTCAACCTAAGTATTTACTAAATCAGGGGTTAATATCTGGGGGAACGCTTTTGGGGATGATTTTGGCTTTTCTTCAAGTTCCTCACAGTTTCTTCAAATTTTAGAACTATGATGTGTTTTAGATTGAAGCGAAATCGACCTAAGAAAAACAAGGAAAACTATGTCATCGAATTGGCAAGGAGCTACTGCCGAACCTGTCTTAAATATAGTGTGCCATTACACTAATTCTACTCGTAAAATGCAGCTGATTCGAGTAACTGATAGTCAGAATCTCTACTCAGAAAAAATTGTCTTTCCCCAACAAAGAATTTTGTTTGAAGCAGCACCCGAAGGACAATTAGCAATTTACACCAATCAAGCAGGAATCCCAAGGTGCATACAAATTATTCCCTGTCAGAATCTACAAGTTAATCAAGTTAGGCAGAATCGAACTGTTGTTCAGACTATTGTGGAGACTATTTCTGTATAGAAATATACAACCGCTTAAGAGTTTTTGTTGAATTAAATGGAGTTGAAATAATCATGAGTATTTTTACTATTTGTCCTTGTTGCTCTAACACTATGGTTCACCATCTTCGTAGTCATGGAGAATACTGGTTTTGTCGAAGCTGCTGGCAAGAAATGCCAGACCTATCCGTCCTCAAAGGAAAAAATAGCTGTTCTCAAAACCAGATTGTGAGTTTGTCTGTTAGTCGCGTCAAGGTTAATCAAGCCGTTGCCGTATAACTGAAATCTTGCACCTAATCTGTAACTGATTTGTGGTATCAGGGGAAAAGGGAAATATTAAAGGGAAAAGCGCACCGCCCGTGCCGAGGAAACCTCAGCAATAAGGACGAAGCAAGAAGGATAATAAATTAGACCTCTTGCAAAAAAGACTTTTGCTTTCTTGTCAGAAGTGGTGGTGGAAAGGGTAGGGCTGGTTCAAACTGCTAGCTTGTTAAAGATTTTGGATGATAGGGAGATAGGGACGTGGGTAAATAGGGAAATACAACACAATTTGCTGAAAAATAAGCCCCGATAAGTTTTTTTGACTTACTCATTTTTCGGGTTAGCTCAACTGAAATGACTAATATCAAATTACTTTAAATATGCTATATATCAATCTCGGTGTCCCCGTATCTCCGCGTCAATCATCTGTAGCAATCTTAAAGGGAAATGATATAACAATTCGTTGAGTAACAAAATTTATGGTTCGATCAATGAAGTCAAAATCGGTGAGTATTTGCGGAAAATTACTCCCTTGCTTCCCCACCGAAGGGGGCTTGAGTACTTAAGTTGTCAGTTTGATTCATTATCCTTGGATAATATAAGCCCCCTTCGGTGCCCTTGCTCCCCCTCTACCTTAACCCAGAATGAAACAGCCCTGCCCGATTCCCGATTCCCTACTGCTGCAAGAAGTCTATTAATTACCGCGGAATGCGGTCCGGGAATTCCGCTAGAACAGAACAATTAACTGCGGGAGGCACAACTATAAAATCATACAAGCCCCCCGCGCAATGGAGCTTCTATTACCCCGTGCCTTAAGACTCACATCCATAGATTAAAGATTAAAGCTCCATTCGCGCCGCGCAGGCACCGTCGTTTTACGGCGGTGTAACGCTGACCTCTCCCAATGCTTATCCTACGGATAAAGCGTGCCGACAAAGCTAAAATGGCAAAAAGAGGACTCTCGTTAAACAGAGGGTAGGGAGTTAACCGCGAGACGGCGCATTTAAACTGCCTGGGTTTCCTACCCAGGCAGCACCTCATGGGTGAGCAAAATTTATGGTGGAAAAAAAGTAAATTTTCCCATGGGAAAGTAATGGGTATTTACTCATTACCTATTACTTCTTCGCGTTTTTATTGTTTAATTTCCACACTTTTTTTCGTTCACCCGCACCTCAAAATTTCGACCATTAAAACAAAGTTGAGCAATTTTTTTTTATTTATCTCGGTAATACCAGTTTAATTCTTAAACAATTGCTACAAAAGATTTAAGCAATTTAATTGTCCAATACCGTTTATCAAAAATAGCTATATAGATACTTTTATGGTTAAAGGCTTATTCTCTAAAATTTTAACCTTTCCCTTGGATCCTTTCCCCATTAATATAGATATGTCGAAGATTCACTTTTGAGAATTAGTATAAAATTTAGTATTACTGAATTGGTAATAATGGCATATAAGATAACCAGACTAAAATTGAGAACTGTACGGGCAAAACAATGCCTTGAGCCTAAAACTACTAACAGCCCCTACCATTATGTATACGTATAAGCAACGCCATATCAAATACAATTCAGATAAATGTTTATGTATCAAGCTGTATATCGTATATTAGATGCGAACTTAGACCGAGCGAGGGAGGGGCTACGCATCATCGAGGAATGGTGTCGTTTTGGGTTAGAGAATAGTTCTCTGACAGAAGAATGTAAAAATATCAGACAAGAAATAGCACGATTACATAATTGGGAAATACGCCAAGCGAGAAACACTCCTACTGATGTGGGAACAGAATTATCCCATCCTCAAGAAGAAGTTAGAGACAGTGTCGAATCTTTGTTACAAGCTAATTTGTGTCGTACCCAAGAAGCTTTAAGAGTATTAGAAGAATATGGCAAACTCTATCATCCTCAAATGGGCGCAATTTGTAAACAAATGCGTTATCGAGTCTACACCTTAGAAAGTAATTTATTAAATAATCGTCTTTATCAACAACTAAATAATTCCTATCTTTATCTAGTAACTTCTCCTGAAGAGAATTTATTCTCCATTGTAGAATCTGCCTTACAAGGGGGTTTAACCTTAGTTCAGTATCGAGACAAGGAAGTAGATGATAATTTGCGTTTAGGTGTGGCTCAAGAATTGTGTCAACTATGCCATCAATACAATGCCTTATTTATTGTGAACGATCGCGTTGATATTGCTTTAGCTGTTAATGCTGATGGGGTGCATCTCGGACAACAGGATATTCCTATTGCTTTGGCTAGAAATATTTTAGGTTCAGGAAAGATTGTTGGTCGTTCTACAACTAATACAGAAGAGTTAACTAAGGCGATCGCTGAAGGTGCAGACTATGTAGGAGTAGGTCCAGTATATAAAACTCCCACTAAGCCAGGAAAAGCAGCAGCAGGTTATGACTATATCAGTTATGTAGTAAAAAATTGTCCTATTCCTTGGTTTGCTATTGGGGGAATAGACTTATCTAATATCAACGAAGTTTTGGCAGCAGGAGTAAAACGAGTCGCTGTAGTTCGCGCTATTATGCAAGCAGAGCAACCGAGTTTAATCACCCGTCAATTTCTAACTCTATTACAGTCCAAATCTCGCTAAATTTTATGCTAAAAACCAACACTACAATGACAGTTCAAGTTAATGGAGAAACTCACTCTCTCACTGCCCCCGTTAAACTGCCAGAATTTTTGACTCAAATCAATCTCAATCCTCGCCTAATCGCAGTGGAGTATAACGGAGAAATTCTACATCGTCAATATTGGTCTGATACTCAATTACAAGATGGCGATCGCTTAGAAATAGTGACAATTGTTGGTGGTGGCTAGTATTAAAAGCTATGAGCTATCAGCTATTAGCTTTTAGCTTGAAAGAGCCAGTGATAACGGCTACCTGTTACCTGTTGCCTATTACTTCCTAGGCGACGACCTTACTCAAGATGATTTATGGTTATCAAGACGATGTTTAATCCGAGTTAAATGATTGTTCGTACTAACAGGCGATCGTGGTACTGGTAACTCTAAGTTAGGCCAATATAGAAGGTCGCTACAGGGGCAGAAAATCGACGGTAGTCCCAACTCAACTGTGGCTATGGGCATATTACATCTAGCACAAGGATATATATCCCAACCAGGGGAAAGTAAGGATTGAATCGTAGTGTCTGTTCCTTCTAGATAGCAGTCTTTTCCTTCTAGGTCAGCTATCTTTTGCCAGCACTCTTCAAACTGTCGAGAATACCTCCCTCCCTCCATCACTGGTTTGGGCAATAAAAGTTCTCGACCATTAGCCAGCACCAACTTTTTACCCAACTGAAACCAGTAGGCGAGATACAATTTTACATTTTGAGTTGATGCCATGAATAATCATGCCTCAGTGAAGGCATAGAAGAATATAAGTCTTTTGTTAGCTACTGTTATTGTAGTAAGCATTTTTACACCACAATGCAATACTTAACTTGAACTTCAGATTCAAGATTAGGCCCTAAATTAGACAATCAAAATTAAGCAGGTAGTAATTTAGCCTTTTTTGTTTTCCAAGATAGCTTCTAAGTTTTCCATATCTAGCCCCCCAGTAAAATCGTATATTTCATAGTCTTCACTAACGGAAGCAAGTGCTTTTTCGTAACATTCTGAGGCTATTTCTTGAAGGTAGTTTTTCAGAGAAGGAGAATCTTTTAATAGCTTGTTAATCTCTTTTCTAAAATTGCGAATTTCTATATCCCAACCTCGAAAACATTCTGGCATTCCTACGATATAGCGACGTTTTAAGAGATGCTCCAATAATCTTGTAAAGAAACTTTCGAGTTTGCGCCGATCGCTTTTGCCCAAGCTTTCTATCTCCTCAGCTAAATTTTCAATATCTAATAAATTGAATTGATGCGATCGCAGTAAGCGAGATTGTTCTTGGGACCATTGGTAATAATCTTGGTTATATTGTTTCAACATACTCTCCCCTCTCTTTGATTTGTTAAAACCGGATTTACTATAGCCCTACAAATTTAGGTTAGGACAAATCAAATTCTGTAAGGGCTTTTCGCGAAAAGCCCCTACTTTAAATCCTATGTCCTAACCTTCTGACGTATTGCTATATGACTTGGACTTTGGGCTTAAATGTCAAATTAAGCTTATCTTAGGGAGCGGGAAGACCCTCACCTCGTCCCGCGAAGGGATGAAAGGGAGCGCGACAACTTAGTATTTTAGACATAAAATGTTGATAAAAGCTTTACGATATATAGACTTCGACTATTGTACAATTGGTAAAGGTGACTGCATCCATTGCGGAGGTTTTTACTTGTCCTTTAACATTCTACTGTCGCCGTAACTAAGCAATCGCTCCAAAGAAGCTAAGTTATTTTCCCAAACAGCAGCTTGATAAGGGCTGATAGTTTTATCTTCTTTATCTTCTTTAAGCCATCGGGGAAACTTGCGACGCAAAGAAGAAAGAGTTAGTTGGGCAGAAAGAAGGTGTCTTTTAGAGGGGTCGTCAGCCAATTTTGTTAAAACCGAGGCTAATTCATCAGCTTGTCTCCCCCACTCCTTAAGAGTACTTTCATTCATGGATAATTGATTGTTACTCAGAAAAAAGTTCCATTCTTTTTGTAAATTGTTGTAGCGAGATAAAGCTGCTTGGAAGGGTTGACGATGGGGCAAGGGTTGGGGTTGTTGTTTATTGGTATTGCCATTAGTGCGACTAAAAATATTAACCAAACTAGAATTAAAGTTTTCTGCTGCAAAAAAGGCAAACCCTTGAGTAATCATGCCTCTGAGTAACTGCATCTGATCTACTGCCACAATATCTGGTACATTGAGAAGACGAATTCCAGGTAGTAGTAAAGCTGTACCTTCATTTCGCTGCTTCAATAAGGTTTTCTGCTCAAATAAAGGACGGGTTAATTCAGTTAGCTGTTCTGCATCCAAGGCATAGGTCATGGGAACTAACATATCAATCCATTCTTGTCTCACCCATTCTTCCCAATGTTGCTGTATTTTGTTGAGACGTTTATGGCGAGGCATGGGGAAAACAGCAGTAGATAATATTAAATCGGGTCTTTTTTCCTTAAGTCTTTGGGATACAGAAGCGACAAAATTATCTACCTGCTTAATCCGAAATCCTGTCCACTGGGTCCATAAAGGGTCACTTAAATTTAGATCAATCGGATCAACTCCTGTGAGTTTTTGGAATTCTTGTCGGGCTGCAATTCCATAGCCAAAGTTAATTGAGCCATCGTGATTTTGAAAAGGATAGCGAATATAGTCTAATTGAATTCCATCTACGTCATAATTAGTGGCAATTTCTTCTAACAGTAAAGTTAGATAGCGTTGTACTCCTGGATTGGCAGGATCTAGAAAAGCTTTACGAGAACTATGATGAAAACGATTTCCTTCTTTGTCTGTAATTGCCCAATCAGGATAGCGAGACAGAACTGGACCAAGATAGTCTTCTGGCTGATTCAGAATAGTATTATGACGTTGATTGACTGTTGCAAAAACCCACACCCAAGCGTGTAATTCCATCCCCCGTTCATGAGCTAGTTTGACCGCAGCTTTAAGAGGATCCCAACCTCTTACTAGGGGGTTTTGTTCAGGTGCAACTTTACTGGGGTGAATAGTATAGCCAGAATTAACAGTTTCAAAGAAAACCATATTAATTCCTGCTTTTGCCATATTGTCAAAGATTTTGGCTAAATCTGATTCCGATCTGGTTTTAACAATAGTTCCGCGATCGAGCCAAATAGCGCGAACTTCCGACTTAGATACTTTACGGTCTGTAGGATAATTATCCCAAAGAGTCCGCCTTGCTTCTAGCCATTGTACTTGAGCTTGGGCAGACCTACCTTTTTTGGCTAGGGAAGAAAACTTTTGGAGCTTATTTCTTGCTTCTTGTAGTGCTTGATGGGCATTTCCATAGGGAGAACTTTTAACTTGCTTGCCTGGTTCTTGCTTACTTTTGATATCTTGACTGAGTAACTGTTGGATCGCCTTAGTAGTGGAAAGGTCTAGGTTACTTTCAAGGGCATCTGCAGTAAGTAAGGTACTTTCAAAGCGACCAATCAAACCCTCCAATTCTTGAGTCATTTGCTGAATTTGAGAGGAAGAAAGATTAATACCTCGGATGGAATTAATGGAAGACTGAGAACGTTCTAGTTGCCAACCAGGAATAAAAGGTTGTTGGGGTTCTTCTTGTTGGGGAATTCCACGAGGACGACAGGAAGTAGCAGGAGTGTATCTAGTAGGAGTAAACTTCCCGTAGGTACTAATTCCGTAGCGATTGAGAGCTGCTTTTAACCAGGCTGCATCTAAATTGGCATCAGCAACGGCTTCTACTCCCCAACGCCAACCTAAAACGGTAGAGTTATCTGTTACTATAGCTGCTGGTGATTCTTTTTCATCTAGCCAGACAGCAGCGGTTTGACTATTAGAACCAGAAGGAAAAAGTACTGCACCCATGAGGCTTTTTTGCAGTTGTTCACGACCAAACCATTCTGGGGGAGTGTTGGAGGTAAGTTCTAAATTAGAAGCAGAAGAAAGGGGATATGCCCAATATGCGCCAAATAAGGAGCGTAATTGAGAACGAATGTCATATCTGGATAAATTTCCCGTCGGTCCTGAGACAATTACTTTACCGCCTCGATTCATCCATTGCTCTATCATATTAGCCTGTACTGCATTCAGGGTTTCAATACTGGGCAAAAACAAAACCCGAATATTCCCTAAGTCTGGTTCCGCTTTCCAATTGGCGGTTTCGACAATACAGTACTTAATTCCTACTCGTTCTAAACGACTAACAATTTGTGACCATTGTCCAGCATTATCACGGCTTTTGACCACTCCTAATACTTCACCTGTTGCCATGGCAGGAGACTTTAACAGAGTCAAAGATAGTAAAGAGTAAGCAAGTTTTAACAGTGCTTTCTGTTTCAGATTGGGCAAAAAACTTAGCCCAGTACTAAGTTGTTGCCAACGAGAGGCATTTCCTAACACAAAACTTCTCCTTCTACCTTTAACTTTTCCTTTTACTAATTTAATCGAGGATACAAATCATTACAATAGTCTCTTATTAGAAGGTATGCTTAATCAATAACTTAATTATCTCCTTGACTAACACGACGAATATTGAGGATGTCACTCATATTTTTGACCCTATTGATTGTATATTCAAATTGTTGGCGATCGCGAATATCAATACTGAGGGAAATTAGAGCCGGTTTGTTAGGACTAGTTTTAACTCCTGCATTACGGACGTTAATATTTTGATCGCTAAAACGAGACAGAATATCTTTGAGAACTCCTACTCGGTCAATAGCTTCGATTTGAATATCTACAGGATAGGTTAGAGGTCTTCCTGGTTCGTCAATAGGATTCCAGTTCACAGGAACGAATCTGTCTCCTGGTATCTGTTCCACATTGGTACAACCTTGACGGTGAATGGAAATACCGCGAGAGCCACGGGTGACAACTCCAATAATTGGTTCTCCTGGTAAGGGTTTACAACAACCTGCTAGGTGATAGAGTAGTCCTTCTATTCCTGTTATGGGAGATTTACTACCTTTGGATTGAGGAACTTCAGTAGTTACAGTAGAAGATAGGCTTGCTATCTCTTGCTCCTCAGTCACTTGTTCTACTGGTTGTTCTTCTTTAATAACTTCTCGCAGACGGTTAACTACATGATTCAGAGTTACTTCTCCATATCCTAAGGCTGCTACAAGGTCATCTACCGATTGGTAGTTACATTTTTGGGCGGTTATCTGCATTGGTTCAGATTTGAGTAGAGAATCTATGCCAGTTTTGCCCATTTCTTTTTCTAATAGCCCTCGTCCGCGAGCTAGGTTTTCCTCCCGACGCGAGCGTTTATACCATTGACGAATGCGATTACGGGCGGTGGGACTGACAACGAAGTTAAGCCAATCTAAACTAGGATGACTGTTATTTTGGGTAATAATCTCCACAATATCCCCGTTACTTAAGGGAAGATCCAGGGCTGACCAACGTCCATTGACTCTTGCTCCTTTCATGTGGTTGCCAATTTCAGTATGAATGCGATAGGCAAAATCTACTGGAGTTGCACCTTGAGCCAGAACCATTACATCTCCATTGGGAGTAAACACATAAACATCATCTTCAAAAAGATTATCTTTAAGACTATCGATGTATTCTTGAGCATCTTTGAGGTCATTTTGCCAGTCTAATAGCTGTCTGAGCCAGGTAAATTTTTCATCATCAGAATTGATTTGGGTGTCACTAGAGCCTGTTTCTTTGTATTTCCAGTGAGCAGCAATCCCGTATTCTGCTATATGATGCATTTCTATTGTTCTAATTTGGACTTCTAGAGGACGACCATTAAGCCCGACAACTGTGGTATGTAGGGATTGATAAAGATTGGGCTTGGGTAATCCAATATAATCTTTGAATCTACCTGGAATGGGTTTAAAAGCGTCGTGAACTACTGCCAGGGAACGATAACACTCTTCATTGGTTTCAACGATAATTCTTAAAGCAGCGATATCATAAATTTCCTCAAATTCTTTGTTTTGTCGCTGCATTTTTTGATAAATGCCATAAAGATGCTTGGGTCTGCCTTTAAGCTCTAGAACGTTAACTCCCAACTTATCTAAGCGCGATCGCAGTATTTCGGTCATTTGCTCGATTCTGGCTTCGCGAGCTTCTCTGCGATCGGAAATAAGAACTTTAACTTTGTTATAATCTTCTGGCTCTAGGTATTTAAAACATAAATCTTCTAATTCCCATTTAAACCGTCCAATCCCTAATCTATTGGCAAGGGGAGCAAAGATTTCTCTAGTTTCAAGACTGATGCGCTGTTGTTTCTCTGGTTTGAGATGTTCTAGGGTACGCATATTATGAAGGCGATCCGCTAGTTTCACAATGATGACGCGAATATCTTTTGCCATCGCCAAAAACATCCGCCGAAAGTTCTCTGCTTGTCGTTCAGTTGTACTAGAAAAATTAAATTTCGATAGTTTGGTAACTCCTTCTACTAGTCGCCGAACATCTGCACCAAAAAGTTCTTCAATCTCTTCTGGGGTAACTTCTGTATCTTCGACAATGTCATGAAGAAACCCCGCAGCAATAGTAACATCATCTCCCCCCAAATCTCTTAATAGCCCTGCAACAGCTACAGGATGGGCTATGTAAGGCTCACCGGACTTACGATATTGACCTTCGTGGAGTTGGTAGGCAAAATTAAAGGCGCGACAGATTAAGTCTATGTGTTCATCAGCTTGGTCAGACTGTTGCTTAAGCATACATTCTTGTAACCAGCTAGGAAGTTGAAATTGATTAACAGGACTTTCCAAGATAGATGTAGCACTCATAGTGGCAAAGGGATTATTTGAGGGTTGTAAGAGAGAATAACTTAAGGAAACAAACAAGTTAGCCCTAAGTTTAGCGGTATTGATTTTTAATAGGGAAATTAACCAAGATTATTTAGGTGCCAAGGATAGCTACTCAAATTGTTTAATTCTTTATTTTGGTATTAGAGTAGGTATCTCTTGCCAAAATCTATATAGTTATTTAAAGATGTTGATTAGGTATAAGCCGTGATTAGTGCCAAATAAGAGTCAATAAATCAAGCCTACTTAGCAAAATTTTACCTTAATTTGGAAAGAAAGTTTTATAGATTACAAAAATAGAAAATTAAATGTTATCTTTAGCACATAAAAAAGCATATCAGGAATTCTTGAATTTATTGAATCACTGGCAAAATTATGGTGTAAATCCTGACGGTGAGGCAGGGCGAGGAAACCTCCCTATCTGCAATCACCCTGTTGACAAAGTAAATGAGATCACAAAACAATTTCCTGATTTACAGCAGTGGTTTCAACAAGAAATTCTGACTTTGACAGATGAGGAATTAGACACCACAGTGATTTCTTTATGGCGATCGCTACAAACTGAAATACAACGAGAGTTTCGCTTATTAAGTACAGATATGCTATTTCTAGCTTCTTCTCGTCAAGCTAGCACCAGAGAAAGTCGCCTCAAAACAATCGGCGATCGCATTACGAGATTAATTGCCTACTGCCAGAAAATATTAGAACTATAAATAGCCAATTACCTATTACCTCTTCCCCAATCCCCAAGCCTAATGGATTTCTGTATTGTTTACCATGAAGACTATGTTGCACCTTTACCAGATACCCATCGCTTTCCAATGGCAAAGTTTGCCCTGCTGCGAGACTTACTCTTAAGAGATGGCATAGTTAAACCCGAAAATATTTATACTCCCCAATTACCATCCCCTGAAGACATTGGTTTAGTACATGATCCCGATTATGTTAAAGGTTATTGTGAGGGAACTTTAGAATATAGAGTACAGCGTCGTATTGGTTTACCTTGGAATGAAGCTTTAGCCAGACGTACTCGTATTGCAGTGGGTGGTACGATTTTGACAGCACAACTGGCTTTAAAACAGGGTTTTGCTTGTAATACTGCTGGGGGTACACATCACGCCTTCCCTAATTATGGTTCAGGATTTTGTATTTTTAACGATATGGCGATCGCCTGTAAAGTATTACTGGAACAAGGTTTAGTTGAGAAAATTTTAATTGTCGATCTAGATGTACATCAAGGAGATGGGACTGCTTATATTTTCCACAATGATCCCCGTGTTTTTACCTTTTCCATGCACTGCGAAGCCAATTTTCCAGGAAAGAAACAACAAAGCGATCTTGATATACCCCTTCCTGTAGGAATGGATGATGATGGTTATCTACAAATACTGGCAAAACATCTGCCAGACTTATTATCTGAGGTCAAACCCGACTTAGTGTTTTATGATGCAGGAATAGACACCCACGTAGGCGATCGCTTGGG
>JASJEK010000034.1 GCA_030064915.1 Xenococcaceae cyanobacterium MO_234.B1 | reverse complement strand
GCGAGTGAATCAGAAAAGCCTAATCGTGAGGTTAGGAATCTCGCGTCTTTTAGCGCGAGAGGATGTCAACAAGCAGGAACTTACATTTACTATGGAATAGGATAAATCTTAAGTTTTGTTGAGAAATTGATGATAATTAGCTTTATAGACAAAAAATCAACGCCTGCGATCGCAATTGTAAACTCTTAAAGCCTCAGCAAAAGCGATCGCAAGCGTCTATATTATGAGAAATTTATAATTCCTGAAAAACCTAGAACAAACCTAGAGTTAAAGATTTGTCGATGGGTAAGGTAGCACCAATTCCCAACCAGATAGTTACTAAAGTACCAAAGATGAAAACACTAGTAGCTATAGGACGACGGAAGGGGTTTTGGAACTTGTTAACGCTTTCAATGAAAGGAACAAGCATTAAGCCTAAAGGCACAGCACCTTGACAGGCAATTCCTAAAAGTTTGTTAGGAAGAACTCGTAAGATTTGGAAAACAGGGTATAGATACCACTCAGGTAAGATTTCCAAAGGAGTTGCAAAAGGATCGGCAGGTTCGCCAATTAACCCAGGGTCTAGTACAGCTAAACTAACTACTAAACCGATAGTTCCCAAGATTACAACTGGGAAGATATACAATAAGTCGTTAGGCCAAGCAGGTTCACCATAGTAGTTGTGACCCATGCCTTGAGCTAACTTGGCACGCAATGCGGGATCGCTAAGATCGGGTTTTTTTAATGTGGACATTAGTTTCTCCTTAATCGACTCAGAATCAGCAGATAAAATAGCAAAATAGTTGCCATTTGCTGTCGGAGCTTGTTAACTGTCGATTGAGATTACAGATAATTATCTCTCAAATTAATATTAGATGACAAAGCCTAAGCTCTACATCTTAAAAAAATGGATTTACAAAGGACCAGAAATACCTTGTTTGCGAATCATCAAGAAGTGCAGCAACATGAATACTGCCATCAACCAAGGTAATACGAAGGTGTGCAAGCTATAGAAGCGAGTCAAAGTAGCTTGACCAACACTGGGGCCACCACGTAGTAACTCTACCATCTGATCGCCGACTATAGGAATAGCAGCAGGTACACCAGATACGATTTTAACCGCCCAATAACCTACTTGGTCCCAAGGAAGAGAGTAACCACTAACCCCAAAAGAAACAGTGATTACTGCCATAATTACTCCAGCGATCCAAGTTAACTCCCGGGGTTTTTTGAAACCACCAGTTAAGTAAACACGGAAGACGTGAAGAATCATCATCAGAACCATCATGCTAGCAGACCAGCGATGGACAGAACGAATTAACCAACCAAAGTTAACTTCATTCATGATGTACTCTACTGAAGCAAAAGCATCAGTTACAGTAGGCTTGTAGTAGAAAGTCATGCAAAATCCAGTAGCAAACTGAATTAGGAAGCAAACTAGGGTAATACCACCAAGGCAATAGAAAATATTGACATGAGGCGGTACATATTTACTGGATATGTCATCAGAAATCGCCTGTACTTCCAGACGTTCGTCAAACCATTGATAAACTTTGGAATCTGTTACTTGTTTGGTGAACATGAAGTCTAAATTAACTAACTAAGAATAGTTATGGATCTGGGATTTTTCCCTTTAAAAAATGTAACATAGCTTTAAGCTTTGGTGTTGCCTTTTCCCAATATATTCTCTGGCTGCTATTTACTGGCTTTTCAAGAGGGCTTTTGGAGGAAACTAGATATTAAGCCAAACATCGTCTCTTCAAAAACCCATGCTAGACATCCTATCACTATTACAATGTTTGATTTATGAGACGTGATTTCATTTTCATTTATGTCCAAGAAGTATTGAAATCCTTCCACAAATTGCTGACCCTATTTTATTATTTTATTGGCATCTATTTTCACCAATGTCTCTAATTTAGGGGTTATACACCCTATTCCTTCCTCCGCTCCTACTCTCTAATTTGGCGAAGGTATTGTTAAAGAAAAAGTTTTTTTATTATCTTCACATGTCAAACTTCTGTAACTTAGATAGCAAAAATCCTCGCCATGACTTTAAAATTTGGCTTTCTGCCGCTTGTGCATTTTTGATATTAGCTACGTTTGCATTTGGTTCTCAAGCTTTCAATTTAATGCTATCTGGGGATGGATGGCCTGAGTTTATATCTCCAGTTCCCACTCAGTATAAATGGACAATCCGGATTGGTAGATATCTCTCTCCTCTTATTTGGAAACTTTTTGGAGATAATGAACTCGCAAACTCTTGGTTATATCTCTATTTTTTCTTATCAGTTTGGACATTTTTCTTTCTTATACTTTCTAGAACAGAGTATATTTCGCCTGCTTCAGTTTTTGTTTCATCCTCCATTTTTTTATTCACCCCGTCTTTGATTGAAATGTCTGCTTTTCAGCTTGACATTCCAGTTCGTTCTACCGGAATTATTTTACTTGGTATTGCTCTATATTTTTGCTGGATTAAAGACAATAATGTTCCCGAGAAAAGCTATATAGAACAATTGAATATAAAACGGATGTCTATATCAGTAATTTGCTTAACTGCTTGTGCGGCATGTTATCAGCCAATAGCCCTAATGTTTGTGCCAGGATTTTTACTGATATCACTTTTTAATAAAAGGTTGTGCTTGACCAATATCGGAAAAGGCTTAATTGTTTGTCTTGTTAGTTTGATTATCTATTTCTTATTATGGAAACTTTTACTGTCACTCTATAATGTTGGTACAGGTACCAGTGAGAACTACGATATTACTGTAACAGGAAGCATGACAATATCACGTAAGTTTGTAGAGGTATTCAATAATTTTATTGATTTTATAATTCTTCCTAAACCTGATATGTCTGCTTTTGTAAGCATCTTTCTGACCTTCTTTTCAGCACAATTAATTTACATATTTACCCCAAGCAAAAAGCTTCTAAAAAAATTTATTTTTACTTCCGTTTTTGTGATTTTGCTTATCGGTTTTATACCTACTTTGATTTTCATATATAAAGGTACAGGTCCGGCATTAAGACCACAAGCATTGGTGGGTATGTATTTTACTCCTGCTTTACTAATTGGTGCCGGTGTTGAAAGAGCCAACACATTAGATTTTAAAAAGGGTAAATACCTTTGGCTCATTGCTTTTTTCTTGATTGGAATACAGTCTTTTCAGACAAGCTCTACAATCACGCATAAACAAGCAGCCTACGAAAAAGATATTATCACTGGGCAGGCAATTGTATCAGATTTAATGGATGTAGCTCCTAATCCATCTTTTATCACGGTTAATATTTTTATTGAAGATTCAAAAATAATTTATGATCCTGAGAGAACTTATTACTCTGTACCTCGTAATAGATGGCAGGGCATCGGTAATTGTCACGTATTTGACTGTCAGCCTAGAAGAGTTCATCAGCTATTAAAGATTGTGGCACCTGTACAGGTTAAATTGACTACACGTGAAGTAAAGGCTGGTGATTCTATGTTAAAGGGGTTAAAGACGCCCTTAGAACAACTCCCCTCATGGCCTAACAAAAATAGTATTAAGGTTCTTCCTGATGACTCATTGCTCTTAAAAATTGGTGATCCTGCTCAAAGCCCTGTACCCAGCCAGAACAAAAAAACTGAATTTTGAAAGTCTGTTCACCGATTGTTCACCGAACACAATGAATGGCATTTTCCTCAAAAAAAACGTCGCCCGATTAGAGCGACTCCAAACTCTTGAATTATCACAACTCAAGTAGGATTTCTATCGAATCATTTTTCTTAACCAGATCGCAGTTTTTTGGTAACAATTGATTAAGAATCGCTAAACTAAACTAATAAAATAATTAGATTAACGCTCAATTATCTTCACACATGGTCAAAAAAGCTTTCTGGGTTACTCTACTCCTATTGATCTGGTTTACCTCTACTTTATTTTGGTTTACCCCCACCGCTCAAGCCTTTACTGAAGAACAAAAATTATTGTTGCAGTCGTGGCGTATTGTGAACCAATCCTATGTAGATGAGACATTTAACCATCAAAACTGGTGGTTTGTGCGTCAGAAGTTTATTAAAAAACCGATGAAAGATCGGGAAGAGACCTATCAGGCGATCGAGGAAATGTTAGCTCTTCTTGACGATCCCTTTACCAGATTACTAAGACCTGAGCAATATCATAGCTTGCAAGTGAACACTTCTGGAGAGTTATCAGGAGTAGGGTTACAAATTAACATCGACCCAGAAACCAAGCTAGTAGAAGTGGTATCTCCCTTGGCAGGTTCTCCAGCCGAGTTAGCTGGTATTGAACCCAGAGATTATATCCTAGAGATAGATGGGGTGGATACTAAAACCCTAACTCTAGACGAATCAGCAGCTAGAATGCGCGGTGCTATTGGCACAAAAGTATGTATTAAAGTACAATCTCATAATCGTCAACCTGAAACTATCCGTAATCTGAATTTAGTACGCGATCGCATTTCTCTTAATCCTGTAACTGCTAACCTGGATACTAATAGTAATAAATCTATTGGTTATGTGCGCCTCAATCAATTTAGTGCCAATGCTACCCAAGAAGTTGCTCATGCTATAGCCAAACTAGAACAAGAAGGTGCAGAAGGATATATTCTAGACTTGAGAAATAATCCTGGGGGTTTATTGCAAGCTGGAGTAGAAATTGCTCGCTTATGGCTTCAAGAAGGCACAATTGTATATACAGTGAATCGGCAGGGAACTTTAGGGAATTTTGAATCTAATGATCAAGTAATCACCAAAGCACCCTTGGTACTATTAGTAAATCAGGGAACAGCCAGTGCCAGCGAGATCTTAGCAGGTGCATTGCAAGATAATGGCAGAGCCTTACTGGTAGGGGAGAAAACCTTTGGTAAAGGTTTAATTCAATCTTTGTTTGAATTACCTGATAGTTCAGGATTAGCCGTTACAGTAGCTAAATACGAAACTCCTAATCATACAGACATTAATAAGCTTGGTATTCAACCTGATTTTGTCGTCCCTCAAGAACCTATTACTTACAATCAGATTGGTACAGATGCAGATTTGCAGTATCAAACTGCGATTAAATTGCTTACTCAAGCTACCGCAGTCGCAAGCAATTAACAGTAATCAGTTATTAATTCCCAATCCTCTAGGTATATATATGGATGCTTTTGCCCCGATCCCTCCCAAGTGGACAGAGAAAGCAACTCACTCAGTTGGATTTTATTGCCCTTCTTGTAAGGCTGACGCGACGGAAGCACAAGATGTTTGGCTCAACCGTCGTGCCCCTGTGACAGGATATGATAGGCGTCGGAAATGGCAGGAATTTTATCTGTGTGAATGTAATACCCCTTGGTGGAGTTGGAGTAGCGATCGCCCTTCTTCTAATCTGGGCTCGAAAGATACCCCACCACTTTTTTAGCAGCCTAAAACGTCTTATCCTTAGACATGACTCTAATTGAAGTAACCCTTATATGCAATTTGAAAAAATCTTAATTGCCAATCGAGGAGAAATCGCTCTACGCATCTTACACACCTGCGCGGAAATGGGTATTGCTACGGTTGCGGTTCATTCTACTATTGATCGCCAAGCTCTCCACGTTCAACTGGCAGATGAAAGCGTATGTATCGGTCCCCCTCCTTCAGGAAAAAGTTATCTTAACATTCCTAATATTATTGCTGCTGCTCTAACTCGTAATGCTACAGCAATTCATCCTGGATACGGTTTTTTAGCAGAAAATGCTAAATTTGCTGAGATTTGCGCCGACCACAAAATTGTGTTTATTGGGCCTACCAAGGAAGCAATATTGGCAATGGGAGACAAATCCACAGCTAAAAAAACCATGCAGAAGGCAGGAGTTCCGACTGTTCCAGGAAGTTATGGTTTACTCAAAGATGAAGCAGAAGCGATCGCTGTAGCTAAAGAAATCGGCTATCCTGTGATGATTAAAGCTACTGCTGGTGGTGGTGGTAGGGGGATGCGCTTAGTCAGGGATGAAAGTGAACTGGTTAGACTATTTCAAGCAGCCCAGGGGGAAGCAGAAGCAGCCTTTGGTAATGCTGGAGTCTATCTCGAAAAATTTGTGGAATGTCCCCGTCATATCGAGTTCCAAATCTTAGCAGACAGTCACCGTAATGTAATTCACCTCGGGGAAAGAGATTGTTCGATCCAACGTCGTCACCAGAAATTACTTGAAGAAGCTCCTAGTGCGGTGCTAGACCCTAAATTACGTCGTAAAATGGGAGAGGCTGCGGTTAAAGCTGCTAAATCCATTAACTACATTGGTGCAGGAACAGTAGAATTTCTCCTCGACAAGTCAGGTAATTTTTATTTCATGGAAATGAATACTCGTATTCAAGTAGAACATCCTGTAACAGAATTTGTAACAGGACTAGACTTGATTGCTGAACAAATTAGAATTGCTCAAGGAGAAAAGCTCCGAATCAATCAAAATCAAGTGCAACTTCGAGGTCATGCTATTGAGTGTCGGATCAATGCAGAAGACCCCGAACATAATTTTAGACCTCACCCAGGGCGCATCAGTGCCTATTTACCCCCAGGAGGACCTGGAGTAAGAATGGATTCTCATGTCTATACAGATTACGAAATTCCACCCTATTATGATTCTTTGATTGGTAAACTGATTGTCTGGGGAGAAAATCGCGATATTGCCATTAAACGGATGAAACGAGCCTTAAGAGAATGTGCCATTACAGGTATCCCTACAACTATTGGCTTTCATCAAAAAATCTTGGAAAATCCTGCTTTTCTCAGAGGAGAAGTTTACACTAACTTTATCCAGGAACACTTGATGAAATAGATATCTTTTTCATTGAACATTTATCATTGAACATTGAACATTGACCATTTATCATTGACCATTTATCAGTTACTTAACATTAAAGGGTTTGAGTGAAATATCCTTACAAACCCTACCTTTCAACTAGAAGAAATTGATAAATGATAAATGTATTACTGGTAAGCTTTCAATGCCATAGTAATTAAACCTTGCTGACCCAATAGGATTTCTCTCAGTAAGGTACAAATACCAACCCAGATAATGGGGGTGATATCCACCCCACCCAAAGGAGGAATTATTTTTCTCGAAGGACTAAGGAAAGGTTCAGTAGGTATAGTAATTAGGCTAAAAGGGAAACGGTTAAGGTCTAGTTGGGGATACCAAGTTAAAACAATCCGAAAAATGAATAGAATCGTCATCAATCCTAATAAAAGCCCCAAAACTAGAGTTCCAATACTAGCTAAGTTCATAAGTTAGATTCCATTAACTACTTAAGGTTAATAACAAGTTATTACAAATATTATAGTTTTAAGCCCACTTTCCCCTCCTTCAGTCCATGTTTCACCTATCCCACACTTCTCTGATGCACTACCCATTATCTTCTTGAAAGGCTTTTAGCTGAATTTCAATTGTCCGCCGAATTTCGGCTTTATCATATTCTGAAAGATACATCTGTCTCAATCATAAAAGGGTTATTACTTTATCCTTTAACTGCGCCAGCCGTTAGACCCTGGACAATTCTACGTTGAAAAATCAGTACTAGAATCACTAAAGGTATAGTACCTAAAATAGTTGCTGCTGCGATCGCACCGTAGGGAATATCAAATAAACTTGCTCCTCCTAATTGTGCTGTGGCAACTGGAACCGTTTTCATGGTTTCTTCGGTGATAAAAGTCAACGCAAAAATATATTCATTCCAGGCAAAAATAAAGGTCAAAATTCCTGTAGTTACCAATGCAGGAAGAGTCATGGGTAAAATTATTGCTGTTAACATCGAAATTGTCTTATAGCCATCTATTTTGGCAGCATCTTCTAAGTCTTGGGGTAATTGCCGGAAAAAACTCCGCATAACTAGAATGGTTAAAGGCATATTAATTGCAGTGTAAGGAATAATTAAAGCTAGATAATTATTGCCTAAGCCGAGATTTTTAATTATTTCTAGTACCCCTAAGAATAATAAGGCATAAGGAAATAAGGTAACTACGGCAATTAACACTAAGATAATTGTCTCTCCTCGAAGTTTCATTCTCGCTAGAGCATAAGCAGCAGGAGAGCCGAGTAATAGACATAAAATTGTAGATACAATTGAAACTAACGCACTATTAAAAATGTATAGCCAAAAAGGACGGCGTTCAAACAATTCTAGATAATGCTGTAAGGTTATCTTGTGGGGTAGATAAACATTAGGTATTGCCGATATATCTTCATTCGTTTTAACAGAAGTTAGTACCTGCCAAAGAATTGGAGCTAAAGTAAAAAGGATGATGGTTACAATGCTGATTCCTAACAAGATATAAGACCAAGATATCTTACGACTTTTATCTGGAGTTTGTTCGAGAATCATCAGTGTCTTGCTGTTTTGAATACGATCTAAATTATATTTTAGGTTATACTGGTTTGTGTAATATTTAAGTAACTTTATGTATATAAAGATAGGCAATAGCTAATAATTTTGTTATCTTGCTATGAGATAGCTTTATTAAGCTCTAGTTAATCTGTATTTCTATTTTATTAGTATTTATTAAGGATAGTTCTTTAGAAAGTTTTTCGCTCTATTCTCTTAAGCTTAAAAGCGATCATAGTAAATAATATAGTATTAAATATAGTATTAACTTGCTACTTACTTAAGCCCATTTGGTTCTATTAAACAACCATGCAACTAAAGCCACAGTAGTAATCAAAATCATAAAAGTTGCTACTACCAAAGCAGCACCATAACCAAAATCTAAATAGCGCATTACTGTAGAATAAATATAGATTGAAACTGTTTCTGTTGAACCCGCTGGTCCGCCTCCAGTCATAACTTGTACTAAATCAAAAATCCCAAAAGCTTGAGCAAATCTAAATAATAAAGATATCATTATTTGTGGCATTAATAGAGGCAATGTAATCTGAGAAAAACTTTGCCAAGGTTTGGCTCCATCAATCTTGTGAGCCTCATACAAATCCCGAGAAATAGATTGTAATCCTGCCAGCAAAATAATACTTATAAAAGGGGTGGTTTTCCAGACATCAGCAATAATTATGGCAACCATTGCTAAACCTGGTTCTCCTAACCAATTGATGCCAGTTTCAATTAAGCCTAATCTCTGTAAAATATCGTTGGCAACACCAAAGCGATCGTTAAATATCCATGCCCAAGCTAATCCCATAATAGATGTTGGTAAAGCCCAGGGGATAATAGCAATAGTTCTGACAATTCCTCTACCAAAAAAAGATTGATTGAGGACGAGAGCAATAGATAGACCTAAAACTAATTCTAGGGCAACACTAACTATGGTAAAGATAGCCGTATTACTCATACTTTGCCAAAATCTACCATCTCCCAACATTCTTTGATAATTAGCTAAACCAGAAAATACTGGTTGTAATTGAGTCCCTAAATTTTCAGTGAATAAACTTAAACCGAATGCCCTAGTAATAGGATAGAGAAAGATTAAAAAAAGCAGTAATAAAGCTGGAAATAGCAAAATCCAACCAGTTCGTTGATTATTCATTACTTATCACTTACAGATAAAAGACGACGGGTTTCTGCTGCTGCTTTCTCCATTGCTTTTTCAGGACTCATAGTATTGGTTACAGCAGCACTGAGATATCTTTGTAAAATATCGGAAGCTTGGGCATATTGGGGGATAGGAGGCCGTAGAGCAGCATTTTCTAATACTTTTAGTAACTCAGGATAATGATTGTATTTAGCGACTATTTCTGAATCATTAAATAAAGACTTAAGACTGGGTACATAACCATTAGCTAAAGCATATTTTTTTTGGCTTTCTTCTTTAATGAAAAATTGAATCACTTTCCAAGCTGCTTCAGGATGCTTACTACTAGCGGATATTCCTATGCCCCATCCCCCTTGACAAGCACCACTAGATTGATTTTCTCCATGAACCATGGGTTTAATACTGTATTTACCTGCGATGGGAGAATCTAAAGCTAAACTATAAACATAGGGCCAATTACGCAAAAAGACTGTCTTTCCATTTTGGAATAAACGACGAGTTTCTTCCTCAGCATAAGTGGTGACTCCAGAAGGACTAATTTTAGTAGTTAGGGTATTTTGCAAAAATTTCACTGCTGCGATCGCCTCTGGTCGGTCTAGTCCCACTTCTAAAGTTTGGGGGTCAACCCAAAAAGCACCGCTACCTTGTAGTATTTCCACAAACATGGCGGATAAGCCTTCATATTGCTTACCTTGCCAGACATATCCCCATTCTGCTAAACCTTGTTGTTGTAAATCTTGAGATATAGTGATTAGCTCAGCAAAAGTCTCTGGTGGTTCATATCCAGCTTGAGCTAGTAAATCATGACGATAGTAGAGCATTCCAGCATCAGAGCGAAAAGGAATGCGATACAGTTTTCCCTGATACATTCCCCCCTGAACATCTCCTGGAAGAAATTGGTCTAATTCTGCTGGAGATAAGTACCCAGACAAATCTTTGAGCCATCCTGCTGCTGCAAATTTGGGAGTCCAGATAATATCCATAAAAACCAGATCATAAGGAGAATTTCCCAATAGGAAAGAAGCAGTATATAAATCTTCTACTTGATTAGTATCATTGGGAGCTTCAATTACTTGAAGATTAATTTCTGGATGTTCTTGTTCAAACTCTTGTACTAATGGCTGCCATTGTTGAGCTTCTCCTCCTCGCATCAAAATCGATATTGTAACGGATTGTTGGGAAAAACCTGGAAGATGCAAAAATAAAGTTAGCAAAGCCAAACAAAAACCTAGAATAAACCAGAAAAAAATTGCGTGTATTCCCTGTAGAGTTTTTTTGAGTTTTTTTGAAGAACCAAAAAACAACATTGGCGATCGCTTAAGGCAGTTTCTACCTCATTAAACCACACTATTGAGAAGTTAAATGTTTGGGCTAAGAACAGGATAACTGAATAACTGATGAGTGATTACTGATTGCTGATTACTGATTACTGATTTTCTACCTTGAGTATAAATAACCACCTGACAATCCTAAAATTTCTAAACTTCCGTATATACACGAATGTACCAAAAAGTTCCTTAGTAGTAACATCTAGAAGAGAGAAAAACCCAGTATTTTCTTCTTATTCTTCAGTACTATTAAATTCCTCTTGCTCCATCAGCCCCACTCTCAGTAATTATGAGTGGGGTGTTTTGTTTTTCAATTGCTTTTAGACTACGAGACTAAAAGCTGATCCTTTCAAGCTTCATAAAAATTACTCACCGATAACTACAATATCAGAAAAAAATGGGCTATACTCTACTATTGACCAAATTAAGCTAGAGTTGAGGAGGAAACCATTCCCGAACAGCTAAACCTGACTGTTAGCTTAAGAGGCACTCGCGAAGTCAGGGAAACATACCAAATATTTCGCCTTACTGGACTACTAGATGCCTTTTCAGAACCAACATTCCGAAAAGTTATCGGTAAATATGTTGATGATGGACCAAAAAACATCATTTTAGTTCTATCTCAGATTGACTTTATCGATAGCTCTGGTTTAGGCGCGTTAGTCCAGCTCGTCAAAAAAGCTCAAACTAACGGTGGGAGTCTGCAAATTGTCACCAATCCCCGTGTGACTCAAACAGTTAAACTAGTACGTCTAGAGAAGTTTCTGTCTCTTCAGCCTTCAGTGGAAAAAGCACTGGAAAATTTGAAGAAATAGGGTCAAACTCTTGCATTCCCTTGCGGAAAAGTGCGGTCTTGGGCGGAGCTGACAAGCTCTTGAAGTAAATTCAAGAGTCAGCCCCTTGGGTTGCCTCCATAAGTAACTTTTTCAAGATGCGCCTGTTGTCAACATGGGGTTGCTAGTCAAGCTTTGACGTTAATTAATCAGAACCAAATTCCCCAAAATAACTTTAAAATAACATTGACTAATATTAAGGCTTCAGCTTGGGCAGACCTTGAAGCGCTCGCAGATGATGAAAACCACTGATGATATCTCTCAGATAGAAAGGTTGTCACCAGTAAGTCTGGCGTATATTGGAGATGCTGTATATGAGTTGTATGTAAGACATCATTTTTTGATGCCACCTAAACGCATTGCAGACTATCACCGTCAAGTAGTTGCTCAAGTTCGGGCTGAAAGTCAAGCTAATTATTTAAAAATTTTACTTCCTCATCTCAATGAGAAGGAACAAGAGATAGTGCGTCGGGGACGTAATGCTGCTCTCAGTAAACCCCGTCGATTATCAATTTCAATTTATCAACAAGCTAGTAGTTTAGAAACTTTAATTGGCTATTTATATCTAACAGATAGAGAGCGTTTACAACATTTATTGACCAAGCTCGATTTTTAAAAAAACTTTTAAATTCCAATTTATCAAATTTAAATGACCCCAAAAAATTCCCCTAAATTGGTCAAGAAGGTGATTGCCCATGGCGAACGGGACGTGAAGGGTTTTGAGGAAACCTCTTCCTGTCTCACCGTCAAGAAAAATTCCAATTCTAGACCCGAAGGAGCAGAAAATTCTGCTTCTTCAGAAGATAAAGAGCCAGATTTGGTTTATGGCAAACACCCAGTATTAGCTGTCTTAAAAGGCGATCGCCAAATTAATCGGATTTGGGTAACTCATAAATTAAGCAAAGATCCTAGATTTTATAATTTGTTACGAGAAGCTAAAGTCAATGGCGCAGTTATCAATAAAACTGAACCCCATCGCTTGGATAGCTTAACTCAGTATGCCAATCATCAAGGGATCGTAGCTCAAGTCGCGCCCTACCCCTATTGGCAATTAGAAGATTTAATTGTTGTCGCCAAAGAAAAAACCGATTCCCCTGTGATTGTCATTGCTGACGGGATCGAAGACCCTCATAATCTAGGGGCAATTATTCGGACAACTGAAGCTATGGGACTTCAAGGTATAGTTATTCCCCAACGTCGAGCAGTAGGGGTCAATTCTACAGTGGTGAAAGTAGCAGCAGGAGCTTTAGAAAACTTACCAATTGCTAGAGTTGTTAATTTGAGCCAAGCTTTAGAAAAATTAAAAGAGGCCGGTTACTGGATTTACGGCACTACCGCAGAAAGTAGTAAACTGCTACACACAATGAATTTTAGTGGTGCGATAGGATTAGTTGTGGGCTCTGAAGGTAAGGGTTTGAGCTCTTTAACTAAGCGTTGTTGCGACGAATTAGTATCTATTCCTCTCTCGGGCATAACTCCAAGCTTAAATGCTTCAGTAGCTTCTGCGATCGCAATATATGAAATTTGTCGTCAACGATGGTCCAAGGTACTCTGCCCTTAAAGGGACAAGGTGTATTAACTGCCAAAGTCAATTCGGCAGACAGCTCCTCCGAAGACTGCTTGGACTTCGTTAAATTCAAAGTAAGTTATCAAAAATACTTTCCAAAAGTAGAATCAGTCTGTATAAAATAAATGAATATAAACAATCTGTAATAAAACATTACAAAAATTAGCAATCAAATTACAAATTAATAATCTTGATACTCAAGTAAAATCAGGGGTAACTTCAATGAAAGAAATTTTGACAGGTGTTTTAGACTCTCTAGGACAAGCTTATTGGATAAAGCTCGACACTTCTCAACCCTCCTGCACTTATTATTTTGGGCCATTTTTGACGGTAGCAGAAGCTAAAACTGCTAAAGCTGGTTACATAGAAGATTTAATGAATGAGGGTTCTGTGGGGCTCAAGGTAGAAATTAAACGTTGTAAGCCTAGTGAACTAACAGTATTTGATGAAATGGGAGAAACCATGGATTTTAATCCTGTTCCTGTACGGAGTTAACAGTTCAGAACAAACCTAATTTTTAACTAGGAGTGTCAAGATAACTCTCAAGCCATTGAGATATATCCTGTCTAACTTGTTCAGGCATTTCCCAAGGAAAAAGGTGTGCTGTGTTAGGATAGCAAATCCATTTGCTGTCATTAAGATGTCTTGCTGTTTCTTGGCTAGACTCTGCCGTAATGTGGCGATCGCATTCTCCTGATAGTATTAAACAGGGGAAAGATATTTTATGGAGAGAATCTAGACAACTATAACCTTTACTGATGGCACCAGACAAAGCACGGTGAGCAGCCATAGAAGTTTGCCAATAAGCAGGTACTCCCTCTCTAGCTAGATAACCATAAGCTTGGGGAGTATGGTTCGTAATCAGATAGCGAAATAGCGATCGCTTACCTAAGTTATTAATATTCCATAACCATCCAGGTCTAATATAGTTAATTATTCCAGCTAAACCCGTATAAGCTAAGTCTTGCCAAGTTACTCTAGGATGGCTACTGCGAGGACGAGCAGCAGAACCAACTAGAATTAAACCTGTAAATCTTTCAGGGTTAGCCAGAGCCAATTCTAGGGCTAAAATTCCTCCTAAAGACCATCCTAGTAAAAGACAGCCCTCAATCTGATACTGAGCGAGTAAGTTTTGTAAGTCATCCAGATGAGTTTTCATCTCAAAGTTTCCTTGGGGGCGACTTTTGCCATAACCTCGGAGATCGGGAGTAATAGTTTGATATTTCTGACAAAGATGATCGGTAAATACCGACATAGTACGACTTGACCCAGGATGACCATGTAAGCAGAGAATTGGGTAGCCTGTTCCTTTGATCTCAATATTAAGATTCACAATTGTTTTCCTCCTTCTTTGGTTAAAAAAATCATAATTACGGACGCGAACGCGTTCGCTTACCGCGGGCGACTCAAGCACTGGAACGGCGGTCTGAAATGTTCGAGGTTTCCTCGAACATCGCCGCCTCAGCAAGTTCCAGTGTCGCGCCCTTGACTACCGTAGGTCAGCGGGATACAGTCGGTCACTATTAACTCAAGGGGCTGTCCGATGAGGTTTCCTCATCGGTTTATACGCGGAGCCAAATTCCGAACTCCCTTGATTGACACTTCAGCCTAATTCACGTCAAGATGAAAAAGAAAGTAAACCTTTGTAAAGGTCATTAATGTCTATCGAGTTACTGTCCTTAGATAATACTCAGGAAATCGCCCACCACTACGGTTATTGGGCGGTATTTATAGGTATTGCCCTAGAAAATACAGGAATTCCCTTACCTGGAGAAACTATAACCATTGTCGGTGGTTTTTTGGCAGGAAGCGGGGAATTAAATTACTGGGGAGTTTTAGTAAGTGCGATCGCTGGTGCTGTCATCGGTGATAATTTTGGTTATTGGATTGGTAAGGTTGGTGGTTGGAAAGTTTTAGTGCGGATTGCCAAGCTATTTTGTCTCCCAGAGGATAAATTAGAATTAGCAAAGGAAAAATACCGTAAAAACGCTGCCAAAGCCGTCTTTATTGGTCGTTTTATCACATTATTACGGATTTTTGCCGGACCATTGGCTGGGATAACCCAAATGCCTTATCGAAAGTTTTTGATTTACAATTTTAGCGGTGCTGCTTTATGGGCATTAACCACAGTTAGCTTGTCTTTTTTTCTCGGAAAGATAGTTTCTCTACAGCAAATTGTCCTTTGGTTTACTCAGGCAGGCATTTTTGCCCTATTTGCAGTGATTTTGGGGCTATTAGTCTCAATTTTATTGAAGTATCGTCGTAGCAATTTACCCGCTAAGTAAGTAATGAGTAAACAACCTAAAAGGCTAGTATCAGAACAAATTACCAATGATGGTGGTTGGCACTGGGACAGATTAGTAACCCACATTCTGCAGCAACACATATGAAGTATGAAAAAAAAACACGATATTTAGAGTGTTTAACGATCACCTCTTTCGGCACCTCTTCCGGTTATAGCGATCGCTTTATTTGAAAAAACTGGTTACAGCGATTGCTTTTTAAAATGGTAAACGGGTATAGAGATCGCCTATTTATAGGCGATCTCTATACCCGTTTACCAAAATTGTTTGATCCTACTCGATAAATCTTCCAAGTTTAGAGAGCGAGCATTGTAAGGAGATAAGCTGATCCACATTTAACTTGCATAATTCCGACGCTCAATCCCTATATATAGCTCTAAACGTTCTGTCAAACTCGATGTTGATCAGCTTACAACCCAATAAATTAAAATTGTTAATTTTGTAACGTTTTGTAACGTTTTGTAATTATATTATTGACAAACTGCACACAATCTTAACTTGTCACTAACCCAAAAAAACAGTATATTCACGGATAAAAATATAAAATGTATTCAAAAACAGCTAAGAAAGCAGTATATTTACGCACAAAAGTATAGAATGTACATAAAAAAACAGCATATTCACAGATGAAAAGTCAACAACCCACTCATAACGCTTGGCGTACATGAGCGGCATGAAGTCAATCAGGGCTTCTGAGAGTTGTACTACTGCGTCGAGCCTAAATGTGGTAAGCACTTGCGAATATTTCTCTCGTTCGGACACATAGACGAGGGACCCCGCGCGATTTTATCGCGCACCTGGTAGCGCGAGTTGCAAGACTACTGATTTAGTCGAGGAAAACTTACTTCTTTAGGCTATATCGGAGGTTATTCAGAACCCAACAAGGTGGTCAGTTTGTACGATATCAACTGGAAGCGGATAGGACAATTTTCCGTTTCTCAAACCAAATTGATCAGGAGGTCAAATGTACTGTGTGTAGCGTAAACCCTGCCGACAATTCCTCCCTCTCTTCGTCTTGGGACATAAGGGGGGAATCCTTGTCGAAGAATGTTGAAACTTTGATTATTTCGTTGAGTCCCACTCGCTCAAACGACATGGCTAGTTTTAAAGATATTGTCATTTTGTTATTTGAGAGGTATGTATTTTGAATTCTCAAAATTCAGTCCAAGATTCGAACTACCAATCATCTTCTAAGCCGATGCTTAATATTTTTAGCCAGCAGCAAGGCTTTGACTATGAAATTCTCGATCCAGAAACTCAGATCACCGTCAAGCAAAAAACATCGGAAATTAAAGGTTTAATTCGTCAAACGGCACAAGAGATTGTTGAGGTGGGGCAAAAACTAGCCGAAGTTAAAAGGCAACTTAAACACGGACAATTTAGAAGTTGGCTAAAGAGTGAATTTAATTGGAGTATCTCTTCAGCAACTAAATTCATGCAGGTAAGCGAACAATTTAAAAACGTAAATTTTACGCATTTTAATTTTGCCACTTCTGCCCTCTATGTTTTGGCTGCCCCTTCAACTCCTGAGAGTGCCAGAAAACATGCCTTAGAAATTGCTAGTCAAGGAGAAAATATCACCTATTCTCTAGCTAAGTTAATTGTCAAACATCACAAGGAGTCAGTTGAGAAAGATTCTTACTCCTTAAATCGATTAGATTCCGCCACAATAGCGCAATCAGATACTCAGCTTGCATCGCCAGTGATTGATGTTGCCCATGAAGATGTTGCTGACAAACCTGACCAAAGTGTCCGAATTGTCGAAATTAAACAAGAAAAACCAAAACATATTGAAGACAAAATCCAAGATTTTGAGATTACTTATGCTGGGACTTGTGTTGCAGTGCAAGGTCGGCCTAGAGATTTGACGGTTTTATTTGAGAAAATGCAAAATAATCCTCGGTTTGCCGAAGATATATTTAAACAAGCTAGATTACTATCCGAATAGTTCCAACAAAATATATAAAAACACTTTGTCGCACCAATAAAAAATTCTAGGTTTAAAATTTTTTATTTATCTTTGGCTTCTAAGACCCACGCCTATAGGTTTTTAAATTATTAACTAACTTGCTAAACTTCCCTTGTGGCGTATATTGAAAAGGAGTAAAAAGGCGAAAAAACTTATACGACGAGCTATAGCTAAATTATACCAGAAGATAGGTATAGCAATCCTACTTGGGATGAGAGATAAAAATTAGATAAAGTTTACAATTTTCGATAAGTTTTCTTAGTCAAAACTTCATATATTAAAGCCTTTGGCAACTGTAAAATATCATTGATGTAACTACCTAATAGGTGAGAGTGAAAGTCAGCAAAAGCGTGACAGTACTTAGAACAAGTCAAAACTATGAATGAAGAAATTCATGAGTTGTTAGCAGAAAATCAACAGGAAATGTGTGTAATTTAATTTGCCTATAGCCTTTCTCAAATAGGTGATATCATTTCCCTTTAAGATTGCTACAGATGATTGATGCGGAGATACGGGGACACCGAGATTGATATATAGCATATTTAATAACCAAGGTGTACTTCAAGCTTTTAGAGAATCCCTATGCCTACTTATTACTGAAAAAAATTATTTAAGTCAGGTTAATCAATCATTCATGTGAAAATGTTTGGCAAATTTATTGTAAACATTTTGCTCCTTATGCACCGGAAGAAAATCCGATTGATAATATTTGAACCCAAGTGAATATTTTTTTAACAGATGTCATTACTTCTGGAATTTTTTTTTCTGTTTCAAATGATTATTTAAGTTGTTTATTGATGCTCACTTATTTACTATTACAACTTCATAAGTAATTTAAATATTACTTTTATTTAATGATATTATTGCGATACTATAAATAATATGTTGCTTGATAATTTCTCAAATAAACTTCCAAAATATTGAATAACATATGTTACAGTTTTATTGGTTTGTTGTAATAAAAAACAGCCTTGTCGAGTCCCAAAAAAAGCAAAATATAGCTAAAGTTTATAGTTTATTAATTAATCAAAAGAAATAATAAATATTTCTTTTGGCTGATTTAAACTCAATGCTCTATACTCTTACAAACTTTCAAACTATGCCAAATAAACGCAGCAGAAGATACAGAAAGCAAAAATTTTATTGCCCTTATTGTCAAGCAAGATTATGGCGTGCTGGAAGTCCGAAACACTATATCTATTATCAGGAAATATCAGATATACAAAAAAATCTCAATATATCTCGAAAAAAGGCGAGTTTTTTGAAGAACCAAAATAATACATATCTCGATCGAAGCTCTTGGATTGAAGATTTTTGTTGCGAACAACATGGCAAAATGTGGCTAAAAATCACTTGCAAAGTCGATCGCCCGATGCAAGTATCTCTTGCTAGTGAAGATGATTGGAAAAATACAACCGGTACAATCAATCCCAATGTTCCTAATCCTTCTGTCAGCGAGTTTAGTTACTCTATGAGTCGTCGACTTAAAATACAGTCTTGAACCCCAAAAAAATGATGTATCAGGCAAAAATATTGTGTTAATTTTCTGGAAATTAGTTTTATGAAGTTTAGATAAAGTGTGTATGATTATACGACTTTAATTGTCAAAATTAATTTACAATATTAACAGTTAATAGTTTATTTCATTTTTGCAGCAGATTCCCTGTTGAGGATTATTCGAGAAGACACCAGTGAGTGCACTTTAATAATCCTAGACAATAGGAGAATAGTATCTAATTTTTTACGGCAGGTTTCGATTGAGGAGATAAAATTAAATCACTATAATCACTAACTATAAGTTTTAGGCTTTAGGTAATAATAATGTAATCTCTTCAAGAGAACTCTTTCCTGAATTTTTGTGATTATTGACAGAGGCTATTTTTATTACAACTTTTATTACAACTTTCGTAAAAAAAACAGTAATAATTTACTATTTTTTTTCTTAAGTATTATGACTTTTTATTTTTAATCAACAAAAAAGTAAGTTTCATATCAGAAAAAACTTTTCCCAGACTTCTAAAAAATGACGAAACCACTACAACAGCCTGAGTCTAGCTTGAGCCAGCAAAATCCCTTGGTCAGTGTGATTATTGGTAATTACAATTATGGTAATTTTCTAGCTGAAGCGATCGACAGTGTTTTACGGCAAACCTATCGCCACTTTGAATTGATTGTTATTGATGATGGTTCTACTGATAATTCACGAGAAGTCATCGAATCCTATGAAGGACAGTTAATTGCAATCTTTCAACCCAATGGTGGACAAGGAGCAGCTTTTAACACCGGAATTGCTAAAGCTCAGGGTGAGATTATTTGTTTTCTTGATTCCGATGACTATTATCATCCTGATAAATTAAGCAAAATCGTCAGCAGTTTTCAGGCACATCCCCAATGGGTGCAAATATCTCATGGCAGGATTTCAGTCGCTCGCGACGGCAATCCTGTTGGCTCAGGTTCTAAAACTCATAATCAAGGAGATGTCAGCCAGCTGCTATTGCAGTGGGGTAGGTATTCTATGGGTATAACTTCGGCTTTAGCTTATCGTCGTCAAATTTTAGAACAAGTTTTGCCGATTCCCACAACGAGGAACGAAGCGGCAGATACCTATCTAACAGCAGCAGTACCATTTTATGGGGAAGTCGGCTGTATTAATGAGCCACTCATGTTTTATCGCATGCATGGTAACAACTTACAAGCACATACTGACAACATCCAATTTTTGCTGAAACAGCGCGAATTAAATGCTAAATATATTAACGTAACGGCAGCTAAAGTGGGATTAAGCGATCGCTTTGATTTACAATGGGATGCCGACTATCGCAGTCTCAAAGCAGTCCAACAAGGTACTTTTTCTTTAATCGAGACCATTCAGGTAATTTGGCTTTCGTGGCGAGAAAGTAGGGCAATCGAACGTAGTCCTAAAGATACTCTGGAAAGACTTTTACGACGTGGTCTTTGTGTTTTCTTGCCCTCCGAAGGAAAATCGATCTTGCGTCTAGGATTGCGGGGTTATTTTCGCTGGCAACTAGCTCGCATGGGACAACGATTTAATTTGGTAGCTACTAAATAAATTAAAGTCATAGTATTGATATTTAAGAATGAATCATAATTTTAATGTTATTCGCAGGCATCGCTATCCCTTACTCGCGCTGAATCTGATTTTATTCGCTGCGACATTATCATCAGCATTACTAGCGAATATTTGGTCTCCTCCAGTCTGGAAGGCGAGAGCAGAATTTAATCTACCTAATTCTGGGGGCAATTTAAATGCCAATTTAGGTACTTTAGGCAGTCTCAGAGATAGTACTACTGGTTTTTCTCGGGAAGTGAGTCCCCTACAAATCCAGTCAACCATTATGACCAGCGATGCCGTAATGGAGAAAACCTGGTCAATAGACCCAGAGAAAGAAGCTTTCCCCAGCTTCGGCAGCCTTAAGGGGTTATTTACTGTCCAGCCATTACCTCAATCGTCGATTATTTCAGTTGAAGCCCAGGGTTCTAGTCCGGAGTTGGCTTTAGCAAGAGTTACTAATTTAACAAAAGCTTATCAACAGCGTCTTAATGAGTTACGCAGTTCGGACGCTGATTCTCGAAAAGAATTTGCCCAAGAAGAGCTTAAACAGGCTAAAGATGACCTGGTCGCAGCTCAGCGAGAATTGGCTCAATTTCGTCTGATTACAGGTATTGTCGATAGTGACGGTCAAACTCAACAGTTAGTCAGTTCCATTAATGAACTCAGGACTAGGCTAACTCTCCTGCAATCGGAGGCAGAGGCTAGCCGAACCCGAGCGAAAATCGCTGCCAGTCATTTTAATACTACTCCAGAAAAGGCGATCCAATCGCTTAATTTAGCAGAAAATCAGGAATATCAAGAGGTAAGACAAAAGTTAGCCCAAACGGAAATTGAGTTATCCGAGGCTCGTAGTCAATATACGGATGCTAGCCCTCAAGTCCAAGATCTCTTGCTTAAGCGGGAACAACTAGCCCAAGAGCTAACCAAAAGAGCTAGGGCTACAATCCCTGATATTAGTCGTAGGGAGATGGACCTGTCCTTGGGGGGTAATGGCTCAAGCGAACGCCTGGGTATGATATCCGAGTTAATTGCTGCTCAAACGAATAGTCAAGGACTCCAGCAACAAACGATTAAAATTCAAAATCAGATTGCCAAACTGACTAAAGAGCTTGATGCTATTTCCGTTAATAAATCTAAGCTAGTGGAGCTAGAAAGAAAATATGATATAGCCGAAGGTATTTATAAAGGAATTATTGCTCAAATCAATCAGACAAAGATTAATAACTTTAACAGCTATCCCAATGTGCAGTTAATTGATGGACCAACTCTCAATCCAAAACCAGAAACCCCCAGCAAGAAACTGATTTTACTAGGCGGGATGATGGCTTCGATGTTTGGTAGCGTCAGCCTGTTGTTATTCCTCGAATCCTCTTCGCCTCTGCTAAGTCCCAAAGATTTGATGCTGGTGGAATATCCCATTTTATATAGTCTGGCTTATTTGAAACGGCCTTATTTAATCTGGGATAGCATTGTTGAACAACGGTCACAGCAGACTTTGAAGGGGTTGGGTTCTGAGGAGACCTTCTCAGCACCTGGTGACCCCCTTTCATCTTATTTATCCTTGAATAGGGACGACGGGGTAGGCTATTCTGGGCAATACGACAATGCAGCAGAACGAGAGTTTGAGCGTCTGGCAATGATTTTCCGCTCTTTAGTATTAAACAATCGTCGCATAATGATTACTAGTGCGACGGCTGGCGAAGGTAAAACCACCATCACTTTAGGACTTGCGATCGCTCTTAGAAAATTGGGTTTTCGCGTCCTAGTTGTCGATGGCGATCTCCAGAGATCTACTCTCAGCATGCATTTGGGTATTGTGCCAGAAAAACGAGAAGTTGCTCACTTAGAAATTAAGCCCATCTTAAATCTCCGTTATGGACTAGATCTCATTCCAGCTCCATCAGTACCCAGAGACCAAACAGCTCAGTTTTTTACTAAAGGGAATTTTGAACAGTACCTTGAGCGCGTACAAGCAGAAGGTAATTATGATTATGTGCTGGTGGATAGTTCTCCCGTTCATTTGACGAACGAATCGAT
>JASJEK010000237.1 GCA_030064915.1 Xenococcaceae cyanobacterium MO_234.B1 | reverse complement strand
AGGTTGAAGCCGAGAACGCTCAAGAGTGGCGATAATACTATCATCGTGCTTTAGTGAAAAACTTAGTTTTTTCTAAGTAACAAAAAACTCCTCTGCTCAAGATTAAAACGAGGGCTTTGAGCCAATTTTGAGAAATGTTGGGAAAGATTTGTCACTAATGTAGTATTATTGATTTAATAAAAGTTACTTTTGCAAACAGTATTAGTATATCTCTCAAATGAATCGAAATTTATTAAACGCTACTTGGCTACTTAGTTTAACTACTTTTTTTATATGTGGTTTTTCCTTTTCCACTCAAGCTCAAACCCTCAAGAGAAATGGGGAAAAATCTTACACAAAAATTAATACTTTTTGGCCTTTACTTGAGCAAACTAACGCTCCAACTGCTTCTATCCAAAATAGTCAGCTAGTTCCGGCCCTTCCCCCAATTTACGATGGATATGTGCTTATTGATGCGGCCGCTGAGAAAAGTGGGCAGCAGCTATATGCAGATTTGTCAAAGATGGGATTACAACAGGGGTCGGTTTACGGGCGTGTTGTTTCTGGAATGTTTCCTGTGGATCGGCTTTCAGCAATGGAAGAGCTTGAGAGTTTAAGGTTTGCTTGGATGTCACTGTATCAGAACAACATTGGCGCTACTACTAGTCAAGGTGTTGTAGCTATGGGAGCAGACCTCGCACAAGCTAACTTTGGCGTTGATGGGACTGGAACCAAGGTGGGAATCTTGTCCGATAGTTACGATATTTTGGGAGGGGAGGCTGAGGGAATTGCCTCCGGAGATCTTTCGGGAATAGGTAATCCCTTTGGTCACACTACTCCAGTACAAGTGCTTGAGGAAGGACCAGCGGGAAGTATTGATGAAGGTCGTGGAATTGCTGAGATCATCACAGACATAGCTCCCAAGACCGACCTCGCTTTCGCCACGGCATTTGGAGGACAGGCTGGCTTTGCCAACAATATTCTGAGACTGGCTGAGAATGGTGCAACTACCATTGTCGATGATGTTATTTATTTCGCAGAACCCATGTTTCAAGATGGCATCATCGCCCAAGCTGTTGACCAGGTGGTGAATAATGGTGTTGCCTATTTTTCCTCGGCGGGTAATACTAATCGGGACTCTTATCAGGGAGAATTTATTAATTCAGAGACGTTTGTACCGGGAATAGGATTGCTACACGATTTCGATCCAGAAGCAGGCGTTGATTTTTTTCAAGAAATAGAATTGCGTCCTGGAATAACAACTCTAATTTATCAGTGGGACGAACCATTTTTTTCCGTCAGTGGAGGACCTGGAGCTAGCTCGGATCTGGATCTCTATTTGTTTGACGAAGATCTTAACTTCCTTTTTGCTTCCGATTTTTCCAATATTGGTATGGACCCTATCGAAGGCTTTAGAGTCAACAACATTGGCGATACGCCAGTCACTGTGAACCTGGCCATTGCCCTATCTGAGGGAGAAGCTCCTAGTTTACAAAAGTATGTTCTGTTCGGGCGGGGTAGAAGCGCAGCATCAAGAATTCTTGATTTTCCCACTAATAGTAGTACTATTTATGGGCATTCCAACGCTCAAGGAGCGATCGCAGTAGGGGCAGCTTTCTACCAAGATACTCTTGCCTTCGGACAGAATCCGCCTCTGTTGGAATCATTTTCCTCGGCGGGAGGAACACCGATTCTTTTTGATCTGGAGGGCAATCGTCTCGGATCCCCGCAAACTCGCCTTAACCCGACAGTTGTAGCCCCTGATGGCGTAAATACTACTTTTTTCCCGCCTTCGGGAATAGATGTAGAAGGTGATGGCTTTCCTAACTTTTTTGGAACTTCCGCAGCTGCTCCCCACGCAGCTGCTGTAGCAGCTTTGATGCAAGATGCTAATCCCTATATCACTCCGGCAGAGATCAGGGAAATACTGGCAAGAACAGCTATTGATATGGGAAGTGAAGGATATGACTTTGACACGGGTTACGGTTTCATCAATGCTGAGCGAGCTGTAAAAGCAGCTATCAGAAAAGTCCCTGAACCCTCTTCTTTTCTGGGTTTTCTCTCCCTTGGCACTCTCGGCGCAGTCTTAACTCTCAAACGGAAACTGAAGCTTTCCTAATGGGAATTTAGTCAGCGTTACACCGCCACGTCCGTCATAAACGGAGGGGCTGTGTGCGGAATTCGATTCCGCACGGGGGTCTTGAGTTGGCGAACCAAGTATCGCCCCGTCCTGGGGAGACCGGGGCGTTGTCATTCTTTCGTTAATTTTATGTTTACTCAGATCTTGCACTCCTTACAAAAAAACTGAATAATTAGCTATTGGTAATCAATTTATTACCCTTCTTGCTCCGTCCTTATTGCCGAGGAAACCTCGGCACGGGCGGTGCGCTTTTCCCTTTAATCTTTCCCATGTTATCTGATACCACAAATCGGTTACAGATTAGGTGCAAGATCTCAGTTTATGAATCCGACAGTTAACTGTTTGTTCTAGCGGAATTCCCCGACCGCATTCCGCGGTCACTAAATGCCACTTATCTGCTAAATTTAACCGTCAAGCTTTATGTAGAAAACTGTGAAGCTCATGTCCACTAATCAAGTTAATTACCGCCATCTTACTCCTCTGAGTTTTTTAGCCCGATCTGCTCAAGTTTTTCCTGACAAAGATGCTCTAGTTTATCGCCAGCAACGCTGGACTTATGCCCAATTTGTAGCACGGGTTAACCAACTCGCTAGTGCTTTGCAAAGATGGGGTTTACAACCAGGTGATCGCGTAGCTTTTTTGTGTCCCAATACACCACCGATGGCAGAAGCTCATTTTGGTGTTCCCCTCGCGGGCGGTGTTTTAGTGGCAATTAATATTCGCTTAGCTGCTCAAGATATTCGCTATATTCTCAATAATGCTGAAGTACGTGTAGTTTTCGTCGATACAGAATTTACTCACTTAGTAACAGAGGTGCGGACGCACCTGACAACTGTAGAGGAGATTGTCAATATTATAGATCCCCTTGCCCAGGCTTCTCAGACATCATTATCGGGTTTAGAGTATGAAAGTTTCCTAGCTACAGGTACAACTGAATCCGTAGAGCTTAATTTAGCAGACGAAAATGAACTAATTTCCATTAATTACACTAGTGGGACTAGCGGTCAACCGAAGGGAGTCATGTACACCCATCGTGGAGCTTACCTGAATGCCTTGGGGGAAGTCTTAACAGTGGGCATGGATAAGCGCAGTGTTTATTTGTGGACGCTACCTATGTTTCACTGCAATGGTTGGTGTTTTACTTGGGCAGTGGTGGCAATGGGAGGAACTCAGGTTTTGCTCCGCAAGTTTTATCCCAAAACTGTCATTTCCTTGCTGATGCAGGAGAAAGTTACTCATTTTTGCGGTTCACCAACAATTTTGATTATGCTGGTCAATGACCCCGCTATTCGGCAACTACAACTTACTCAAACTTTGAGAGTAGCAACCGCAGGCGCACCTCCTTCTCCTACCATTATTCAAGCCAGCGAAGAATTGGGCATTGAGATCATTCATGTCTATGGTTTAACCGAAACTTATGGTCCTCATAGCGTCTGTGAGTGGCAGCAACCTTGGGATAATTTACCAAGCAGAGAACGGGCTCGTCTCAAAGCTAGGCAAGGAGTTCCCTATATCCACGCCACCGAAATGGGAGTGGTAGACCAACAGATGCAGGATGTACCTGCTGATGGCAAAACTCTCGGAGAAGTAGTAATGCGGGGCAATAACGTCATGAAAGGCTATTTTAATGACCCCAAAGCCACAGAAATCGCTTTTCGTGGTGGTTGGTTTCATAGTGGTGATTTGGCAGTTGTCCATCCTAATGGTTACATTGAACTACGCGATCGCGCCAAGGATATCATTATCAGTAGTGGGGTTAATATCTCCACCATTGAAATCGAACGAGTAATTTACCAACATCCCGCAGTGCTAGAAGTAGCAGTGATTGCAATTCCCGATGCCAAAAGAGGAGAAGTTCCCAAAGCTTTTGTTACCCTGAAGCCAGATGCTCAAGTTACCGAAGCCGAAATTATCTCTTTTTGCCGTCAAAACTTAGCTCAGTTTAAATGTCCCAAAGCATTGGAATTTAGAGATTTGCCTAAGACAGCTACAGGTAAAGTACAAAAATATTTACTGAGAGAACAGAGGGTACTCATGCACGAGCCGGAAAAGAGAGGAAAGCAATTAAATTAATCCCTGGTTGTGATTACGTCATCGTAGATACCCCAGCTAGACCGAAGAGTGATGACCTATCTGATGACCTATCTGATGTTAGCAAAAGTTAGTTTTGGGGAATGCTAGAAATACAACTTTAAATTATGACCCCAAAATTAAAACTATTTTATTCTCTTAAAATACCCTATGGCTTTTGCTATCAAACATGGATTATTTAAACTCAATATCACTGATCATCACGCTATTTTAGGGGTTTCTCTTGATGATGACCCTAAGAAAATTAGACTCAAGTATCTCAAGACAGCCCACAAACTTCATCCAGATACTTGTAAATCCGACGCAGCCGAAAAAAAACTGGCTAGTCAACTTTTATCTCGACTAGTTAATCCTGCTTATGAACAACTATCTCGCAAAAACTCTTACCTAGAACATCAGTTAATACTAACTCAAATTGGTAAACGTCTCGCCGAAAAAAGCGATCGCGTTAACTTTGCCACTAAACCTGCTAAGGAATTGTTGGCATCAGGGGATAAATTTGAACTTGTTTATCAAAAGTTGCTTAAAAGTCTGGTTCAAGAACAATATAAATCTCTGGACTCAGCAGTTGACAAAATAGCTTTAATTAGTGAGCTAAACTTAGCTTACTTGATGTTGCAACATAGTAGAGGGATAAATCAAGATCAAGTAGCAACAGCAAACTCAAAACCTCCTGTTGCTAAACCAGAAGCCAAACAATCCCCAAAATCAGAGAAAGTTGCTACTCAATCTGCTCCCATTTCCTCAACCCCAGAACCTCCCAGTCCCCAAGTCAGAGTGGCTTCTTATATCCGACGCGCTAAAGAATATATGGAGAAAGGAAACTTGATTCAGGCGATCGCAGAACTTAAAGACGGGCTAAAAATTGATCCCAACAATAGTACGGTTCATGCTTTACTGGGCAAAATTTATTTGCGCCAAGAACAGTTAACTATGGCAAAAATTCATGTTAAGAAGGCGGAACAAGCCAACCCCAAAGACCCAATAGTAATCGAAGTTAAAAAGGACTTAGATAAACTACTGAAACAGAAAGCTCGACAGAATCATAGTACTGGTAGGTCTTCTAGGAGTAAAAACAAAAATACCTCCCAGAGTAAATCGAGCAATAGCGGTCTCTTTGGTAGCCTGTTTGGGGCAAAAAAAAAGTAAGATGACTAGAAACTAAAATATTAATACTCTCTTGAGTCTGTCTTACTACTAAACATGATTTATCAACCACCGGCTGGAGCTAGAGATTTATTACCCTTAGAAGTAGCCCAAAAAGCTTGGATCAACGATCGCCTACAACAGATTTTTCAGCAATACGGCTACTCTAGAATCGTTACTTCAACTATAGAATGGCTCGATACTCTAACTGCTGGTGGTGCAATCAAGTCTTCTACTGTGATTCAGTTACAAGATAACTCGGAAGGTACTTTAGGACTACGCCCTGAAATGACTGCTTCTATTGCTCGTGCAGCAGTGACTCGCATGGCTGGTAACATCTATCCACAACGTCTATGTTATCGTGCCAATGTCTTTCGTAATCCTGCCAAAAATCATGATGGAAGTCAACTAGAGTTTTACCAAGCAGGGGTAGAGTTACTGTTTGCAGGAGGAGTTGTAGCAGATGCGGAAATCTTGTTACTGTTAGCTAACTGTTTACAGGATTTGGGTATTCCCCATTGGCAAATTTTACTGGGAGATGCTGGCTTAACGCGATCGCTTTTGAGTGTTTTTCCGACCACCATAAGAAAGCAAGTGCGCTATTGTCTGGCGAATTTAGACCGTATTACCCTAGAAAATTTGGATTTAGAATCAGATTTAAAAGCCAGAGCCTTAATGTTATTCGAGCTTCGTGGGAAGCCTGAAACCGTCTTAGAAAAGGTTGCAACTTTGGATTTAGACCCTACAGCAGAAGCTACGGTTAAAAATCTCCAATCTCTGATTGATTTACTAAATCGTAGTTACAACAAGCCTTTACCCTTAACCCTTGACTTAAGCCTACTCCAAACTTTTGACTATTACACTGGTATTGTTTTTGAAGCAGTGAGTTTTCATGATAATCAATGCTATCTTTTAGGACAAGGAGGACGTTATGACCGTCTCTTAGGACTGTATCACCCGCAACAACAATCTTCTCCCGGTATTGGTTTTTCCCTCAATATTGAAGATCTCCACAGTGCTTTAATGACCACAAAGAGGCTGCCCCAAGAAACTCCTGCTAGTGATTGGTTAGTTGTGGCTGATAGTGCTGAAGCTCAAGTTGCTGCTTTTACTCATGCAGAAACATTACGTAATTCTACCCCAGCTCTTAGAGTCGAATTAGATTTGGGCGATCGCGATCGAGAAGCCATTAGGGAGTATGCTAGTGCTTGTCGGATCAAAAAGATCGCTTGGGTTAAACCTGATGGCACATCTATTGTGGAAAATGTTTCTAATTAAAAATGTATCTAATTAATGTAAGAACAACCTTGACGCACCAAATATTGTTTTTGATTAAAGATTTTTTGCTCTTCTGTGAGTAAACTGTAGTTATCAATGGGAGGGCGCATATCCCACTGGGTTTCGGCAAAAACTAACAGATTTAGCGTCATAATCAAACCAGTAGCCAAAAACTGCCAACCCATACAGTAGGGTAAAATAAAAATTCCCAAGAGGTGAAAGATTCCAGATACCACAAAAGCACGAGACCGCATTCCGATACTAGTGGCAATATAGCCCACTGCACTTAAAACCAACCACATATCACATAAGTGCATTAGAACTTGTCCCAAGCCCCAGAAAATTCCTAAGTCAGTAACTATAACACCCCCCAACATCAAAATTACCCAAGCGTATAGTACCCAACGCAACCGTTCAACTGTGACCCAAAAATAGGTTAATACGGTCATCCCTACTGTACCGATTACTGTTAGTATTGACCAAAAAGTTGCTTGGGTGATCCAGTCAATGGGAGCAAATTGTGCTGTAAAGAATATAACTGAACAAATCAAACCCCAAAACACAAAAACTTGGTCAATGCGCGTGTAAATGGCTGAAAATAAAGTTTTATCTTTAATAGCAATCTTAAATTTTAATAACCCTTGACGGTCTTGGAAGTCTAAAGCGTGTTGTTTGGTACGAAATATGGGTTCAGAGAGGTTAAAGAAAGTCATCGACAATAAAAAGGCAAAGATGTTGGACTTGCAGTTACATTTCTTTACAATTCTACACCTTTTGGGACAATAAACAACAATAAATAGATAAAGAAAAATAATTTTATTAATTATTTCAGTGAAATTGCAGTCCAAATTGTCCAGCCATCAATCAACCAGAGAAGCATAGTGAAAACAAATAAAATTAAATACATCCAAGGTTGGGATAGAGGACGAATATCTGTAGTATCTATGCCTGTTTTCTCCTCTACAATTCCCACCATTTTGGCAAACCCAGCAATCCGCATCGGCAACAAATAAGCTCGGTCTTTTTCGGGGGTGATAAAGTAGTAGACTAAGCCACCTTGTCCTGTAGTACGCATTTTCAAAGCTGCAATTTCCTGCCAATTTAGTGTCCAGCCTTTAAACAAGAAAGCGGGTATCCAGCGAGGATAAGTTACTTGTATTTTGGTTTCATCAAGAATTACTTGTTGGCTAAGTGCCGCCAATACTGCGATCGCACCTAGGATAATGCCAGTCCACAATAAATAAGTAGGAATCGGTGCTGATGTTGCTTCTGCCAGAAAAGGTAGGGGTACAGTTAGAGCAATATATAAGCATAAAAGAGTAATACGAATAATTGGGGAAATATAAAAAGTGTTGCGATCGTTCATTACTATTGATTTGGATACAGTAATTTTCCTATAGGTGAGTTCGATAAAGCCAAAAATAAACATTTGTGGTAGAGACGTAGCATGCTACGTCTCTACAGGGGTTAACGGTTTTTTCTATTTTTATATAGGTATGATATTTAATTCGGATTTAGTATTACTCCTCATTCTAAACTTACGGTTTCTATTGTGACTGCTTTTGCAATCTTAAAACTACAATAACTTGAGTCAAACGGGTACTTAATTAATACTGGTTTATACGGCACGTCCCCTCCCTAAAACATTGGCTTCTGGACGAAGCCTCGTTTTTGACGGCGAGGGATGCTTTCGGCGTGATGCGCATATCCAACAGCGTGGTTGGATATGCCGAACCAAGTTCGGCATCCCCCACGCTCAATCGCCGTGTTGAGGAAGGGGAATCCTTATGACATCATGTTGAAGTGTCTCTCCCACTGCTGTACTAGGAAAGTGATCTTCTGCAATGCCGAAATAAGATTAGTTAAGTCGTGACCGGGTTCCTCGCCAGGCAAAGCCTGACTGCTGTGCGACTCGCTGGGAGCAAGATCGCTGGGGGGCTCTTTTGTTTGTGCTGCTACTCCATTACTGATTACAGGAGTATTAGGAAGGTCGTCTCCTGAAGGAGTGGAAAAACCGTCAGCATAATCCAGAGGTTCAAGATTCACAACTGCACTTTTAGCAGAATCAAACTCAGGATTATTCAGATTGTTACCATTACCATCACAAGAACGGAATTCGTAATTATCAAAAGTAAAAGGATTGTTGTTAATTAAATTGTCAGTCATAATAATTGCAATTGATTTCTGAAACTTAATTAGGAGTCACCAATTCCTAGACTCTCTTTTGCTCCTCTCGTATCTATATAGTTCTGGCAATCTAGTCTTATGCACTTATCCCTAGGAGTGGCAAGACCTTCGCTTTAGCGAAGGGATGAGAACGAGGGCAATAGATTAACAATTTCAACATCAAATCTTTAAAAACACTTAAAATTTAAGCATTTTAGTTGATATATAGAAATTTTTGGCTTTAAAAGTAAATACAGCACCTTTTACTTCTTTCCGGTTGATAGATAAATAATTTATAATTACTTAACAATTAGTATCATTGTTATAGTCCTTCTCAGGACTTGAAATGTCTTAGACGCTCAAATTCTATTGAGCCTGTGCTGGCTATAAAAACAATACTGATTTCCTTGGAATCTCAGTCCGAGGAAATCCCCCAGTTCAGCACCATGCTGACAGTTATTAACACTTAGTAATAAAGTAAATTATGAAAGACCTCACTCGTTACCGAAATATTGGCATCTTCGCCCACGTAGATGCAGGAAAAACTACCACAACCGAAAGAATCCTCAAACTAACTGGTAAAGTTCACAAAATCGGTGAGGTCCATGAAGGGGAAGCTACAACCGACTTCATGGATCAAGAGCGAGAAAGGGGTATTACCATTCAATCTGCTGCGACAAGCTGCTATTGGCAAGATCATCAACTAAATATTATTGATACTCCTGGACACGTCGATTTCACGATTGAAGTATATCGCTCTCTCAAAGTTCTTGATGGTGGAATTGGTGTATTTTGCGGATCGGGTGGGGTCGAACCACAGTCCGAAACTAACTGGCGTTATGCCAACGATTCCAAAGTTGCTCGTATTATCTATGTCAATAAACTCGATCGCACTGGTGCTGATTTCTATAGTGTGGTGAAGCAAGTCAAGGAAATATTGGCTGCTCAACCTCTTGTTATGGTTTTACCCATCGGGATCGAAAGTGATTTTGTTGGAGTAGTAGATTTACTAACTCGGAAAGCTTGGGTTTGGGATGACTCTGGCGATCCCATGAACTATGAAATCAAAGAAGTTCCTGCGGATATGGTTGATGATGTAGAAACCTATCGGGAACAGCTAGTTGAAACAGCGATCGAGCAAGATGATGACCTGATGGAAAAATATCTTGAAGGTGAAGAACTATCGATCGACGAAATCAAAGCTTGTATCCGTAAAGGGACTCGTGAGCTTGCTTTCTTCCCCACCTATTGTGGTTCTTCCTTTAAAAACAAAGGGGTACAGCTAGTATTAGATGCAGTCGTTGACTATCTACCCAATCCCACAGAAGTTCCACCCCAGCCTGAAGTTGATCTCGAAGGTCATGAAACAGGTAGATTTGCCTACGTTGACCCTGAAAAACCCTTACGCGCCCTAGCATTCAAAATTATGGATGACCGCTTTGGTGCGTTAACCTTTACTCGCTTGTACTCAGGGACATTGAAAAAAGGTGACACCATTCTCAACACTGCGACAGGAAAAACTGAGCGTGTGGGTCGTCTGGTGGAAATGCACGCAGATTCCCGTGATGAGATTAATTCTGCACAAGCTGGGGATATTGTTGCCATTGTAGGCATGAAAAATGTCCAAACAGGTCACACTCTTTGCGACCCAGACAATCCTGCAACCCTAGAACCTATGGTCTTCCCTGACCCCGTGATTTCTATTGCCGTTAAACCTAAGAAAAAAGGTGGCTCGGAAAAGATGGGATTAGCCCTCAGCAAAATGGTGCAAGAAGACCCCTCTTTCTATGTTGAAACCGACCAAGAAAGTGGTGAAGTAATTATCAAAGGAATGGGTGAGTTGCATCTTGATATCAAGGTTGACATCCTCAAGCGTACTCACGGAGTTGAAGTAGAAGTTGGTAAACCCCAAGTAGCTTATCGTGAATCTATTACAAAAGTTATTCAAGACAGCTACACTCACAAGAAACAGTCTGGTGGCTCTGGTCAATTCGGGAGAATTGATTACACTATCGAACCTGGAGAACCTGGTACTGGCTTCGAGTTTGAATCGAAAGTAACTGGTGGTAACGTTCCTAGAGAATTTTGGCCAGCCGTTCAAAAAGGCTTTGAAAACAGCATTGATAAAGGTGTATTAGCTGGATTCCCCTGTGTTGATTTAAAAGTTACCTTGAATGATGGTGCATTTCACCCTGTTGACTCCAGCGCGATCGCCTTTGAAATTGCAGCTAAAGCTGGTTATAGACAGTCTATTCCTAAAGCAGGGCCTCAGTTACTTGAGCCAATCATGAGTATCGACGTATTTACTCCGGAAGATCACATGGGAGATGTCATCGGTGATCTTAATCGTCGTCGTGGCATGATCAAATCTCAAAGTACAACTCCTATGGGGGTTCGCATCAAAGCAGAAGCTCCTTTGAGTGAGATGTTTGGTTACATAGGCGACTTGCGTACTATGACTTCTGGTCGCGGTCAATTTTCTATGGAATTCTCTCACTACGCTCCTTGTCCCAAGAATGTAGCAGAAGAAGTAATTAAAGAAGTTCAAGAACGAGAACTTGCTACTGCTAAGTAAGAGCTAATCGCCGTTTATTGTCAATTCCTGACTGGGAACATCCTAGTCAGGAATTATTTTTTAAACTGAAGTTCACTATTGATCTATGAGGGCGACAAGTCGCCCAAAAAGCCTTGTGTAAGGTGAGTTCGGAGTGCCCTGCGGTAGTCGCTTCCCGTACGGAGTTCGGAGTTCGGAGTTATGATTTTTTCAACAATATCTAAATTCTGATCAGAGCTAAATCAATCCACTTTTCTTCTGGTTGAGTAATTTCTGTTTTGATATCCGGACCAAAAAACTTAGTAATTTTTTCCTGTTGTTTTTGCCACTTTTCCAGACTTACAAGGGGAGAATAAAAGTGTAAAACTAGGGCATATGCCCCATCAATAGCTTTTTCTTGCAGGCTCATTAATTCAGGTCTTTCATCATCGGTAGGACTGAGACCAACTCTAGCAAGAGACTCATCTAAGTGGGCTTCTTGTCCATAACGATAGCGAGTCACATCGTTCCGTACCTGAATTTGAGTAGGAGTCGCTTGGGCTTCTCGAAGTGCAACAGTTTCGGGAGAAACAGGGACACTGTAGGGTATGGGCTTTAATTCCGCAGCTTTGAGGGCAAGTCCTCCCAGTAATAAGGGTACTCCATAAAACAATCCTGCTAGATTGAGAGTCGCATAATCTAGGGCATAGGCTACAATACCAACGACAGTGAGAGTTCCACCAACAGTCAGCCCTACCAAAGCCAAAGGAATTTTACGTAACATAGGTAAAAGTAGTATCTAATTTTATATATTTGTTAACCTTAATATTATTGTAGGCAGAATCCTCTTCTCGAATCATACATTAAGTTATTTATTGCAATCTCGCCAAAGGTGCTATGTGGTCTGGCTGCAAGGGAGGCTCTAGAAGATACCTCTGTAAAATCAATGCTGAGCTTGGAAAAAGACCTTGGGAATGGGTATAGTTAACTAAGAAGCCCAAATTTATTTATTAAAACTCAAAATTATCTTACTTACTAGATCAAACCACTGCTAATATATGGCAAAGATTGAAACTCGTACCGAACCCATGGTTCTTAACATGGGGCCTCATCATCCCTCAATGCATGGCGTTTTACGTCTTATTGTGACACTTGATGGGGAAGATGTTATCGACTGTGAACCCGTAATTGGCTATCTTCACCGAGGGATGGAAAAAATTGCGGAAAATAGGACTAATGTCATGTACGTACCCTACGTCAGTCGTTGGGACTACGCAGCAGGGATGTTTAATGAAGCAATTACTGTAAATGCTCCCGAAAAATTAGCAGGAATTGAAGTTCCTAAACGGGCCCAGTATATCAGGGTTATCATGTTGGAACTGAACCGTATTGCTAATCATCTATTGTGGTTGGGGCCTTTCCTAGCAGACGTAGGAGCGCAAACTCCCTTCTTTTACATTTTCCGTGAAAGGGAAATGATTTATGATCTCTGGGAAGCTGCCACAGGACAAAGATTAATTAACAATAACTATTTTCGTATTGGTGGGGTTGCGGTAGATTTACCTTACGGTTGGATTGATAAGTGCCAAGATTTTTGTGATTACTTCGAGCCCAAGGTAGATGAATACGAAAAACTCATTACCAATAACCCGATATTCCGTCGCCGTGTAGAGGGAATTGGTACTATTACCCGTGAAGAAGCGATTAACTGGGGTCTCTCTGGTCCTATGTTGAGAGGTTCTGGAGTCAAATGGGACTTACGAAAAGTCGATCATTACGAATGCTACGATGATTTTGATTGGGAAGTCCAGTGGGAAACTGCTGGTGACTGCTTTGCTCGCTATCTGGTACGTATTAGAGAGATGCGAGAGTCAATTAAGATTATTAATCAGGCTCTAAAAGGTATTCCTGGGGGTCCTTATGAAAACCTGGAAGCAAAACGCATGGCGGAAGGGCGCAAATCCCAGTGGAATGACTTTGATTATCAGTATATTGCTAAGAAAGTTGCTCCTACTTTCAAAATCCCTGAAGGAGAGCATTATGTTCGTCTCGAAAGTGGAAAAGGGGAAATAGGTATCTTTATTATGGGTAATAATAATGTCTTCCCTTGGCGTTGGAAAATTCGCGCTGCTGACTTCAATAATTTACAAATTTTGCCCCATTTATTGAAAGGGGTAAAAGTGGCAGATATTATGGCAATTTTAGGTAGTATTGACGTAATTATGGGATCGGTAGATCGTTAATTGGTCATTGCAAATCAGATTTTTTTAGCGGGTTAATCCCGCTTTTTTTTATGGGATTATATAGTTGGACTACTTTCAACATCTATTGATGGTGATGATTTTGCCAATTGTTCGCAAAATGAACTGAGTGAACTACTTGCGAGCTTATCGCAAGCTTCCTGTTTCCCGCCGTTGCCTCCTACAAGCAAGCTTATATTTGGTCGCGCAAGGGGCGATTTAAAGTTAATGATTAAAGCAAAACAGTTAACTTTGCTATGGCAGAGGAAGAGTTTCCCGAAGGTAAAATGGCTGAACAGTTTGCTCAACTGGGGAAACTGAGTGGGTTAGCTGCATTTCGATACGCCACGGTATCTAGTAGCTAAATAACGTAGTAAAATGGAGTTAAATCCAGTTAATTCGACGATGGGTGCGCCAAGAATATCATCGTGGGCGCACCTGGGTAAATAATCAAATTGTTTTAGACGCTAGTGAC